>JAHIMK010000021.1 GCA_018896675.1 Nanobdellota archaeon | reverse complement strand
TTTTTCTTCCATAGATAACAATTTTTTAAATTTCTTTAATTGTTTAAAATCAGACTCAGGAACATCTACAATCAAAACATCTTCTTCATCAACTTGTTTTTTTGCAGTAATGCCTGGCAGAGATATAGCAACTTCTTTGCCACGTTTAGCTTCTTTCAAACTTTCTTTTTCTAATTGTATAGTCTTAATAGTACCAGCTTTACTTCCGTCTAACTTAATTAAACCAACATTAGGTTTTAATGTTCCTGATAAAACTCTCACACCAACAACAGCAGGATTGCTTTGTCTAAAAATACAACCTTTAATAATTTCAATCTTAGCAGGCCTAGTCAAAGATTTCAAAGATTCTTCTTCTTCTTTTTTCTTTTGTTCAATAACCCACTTTTCATAATCTTCAATGATACGATAAATAATGTCATGAGAAATAATCTTAATTTCAGAGTTTTCAATTTCTTTAACATTGAAAGCTAAAATGACTTTATGAATAAAATTATCCTCAGCAGACGCATCTGCAATATCTTTCTTAGTAATCTCGCCAACTGAAGCTTTCTTAATAGGAATATCTTTTTCTTTTAACAATTTAATCAAGGCTTCTAATGAACCTAATGATTCTGCTTTGATTACTACACCTTCATTATCTATCTCGGTCATAACTTCGTCAACTTCTGCTTGTACTTGAGCTTTAACTTCTTCAAGATCATCATGAGCTACCATTAGAGGAACACCAGATATTACTTCATTCAAATCCGGTGCAAATATTCTAACGCCAGCGGCTGCAACAACTTCCTTAACAGATTTCATTTTGCCTTTTTCAGGCAAGAACAAGCCACGAACTTTAGTTACAATAGGTTCATTTAAGCCGCCAATAACTATTGTGTCGCCTGATTTCAAAACACCATCATAAAGTATGATGTCTAAAGTAGTACCAACACCTTTCTCATCCTTAACTTCTAATATAGTACCTTTACCAGTATTCATGTCAACTTTCAAGTTCTCTTCCAAAAACTTTTGTGCTAGCCCAATCAAAACCATCATAAGTTCTGGAATGCCTTCAGAAGTTTTTGCAGAGCAAGGAATCATTGCAATCTGCTTAGTATAATCATCTATTCTGTCAAAACGATCAGCCTGAAAACCTTTTTCATAAAGTTTTCCCACTAATTCATACAACTTAGTATCTAACAATTGTATTACAGATTGAGATTGTAAATTGATAGAATCTACCATGTTAATATTATTAGTACGCCAGCCAGGCAACAAGTCTATTTTGTTCAAGGCAATAATAAATGGAGTCTTGTATTGTTTTAAGATTTCTAAACATTCTAAAGTTTGCTCCATAATTCCTTCATTAATATTAATCACTAATACTGCAATGTCTGCCAAATTGCCACCACGTTTTCTTAAATTGGTAAAAGCTGAATGCCCAGGAGTGTCTATTAATAATAAACCAGGAATTGTGAACTTAGAATTTGCATTTAACAAATGTTTAGTTGTTTTCTTAATACTTTCAATAGACAAAACTGAAGAGCTTATCATCTGTGTTATTGCGCCAGCTTCTGTTTTTGTAACGGCTGTATGCCTAAATTGATCTGCTATAGAAGTTTTTCCATGATCAATATGTCCCATGAAAACACAAATTGGTTGCCTTAACATTTTTTCCTCCAGCCTATTAAATCTAATTTAATTTCTTTAAAAAGGTTTGCTTTGCAATTAAAAAATGGTAAAAATCATACTTTTTCATACTTTTTTGACAAGATTTAAATAGTTTTTATTCTTTTTGTAATAAGGAAAAGTTGATACTTTACGTTGAAACTATAATTTTAAAAATGGAGGATGATATTTTATGGCAAAAAGAGGTAAAGACGAAAGTCTCTTTAATGATTTAGTTACTAAGTCTAAAACTATTGATGGTATTAGTATGGATGAATACATCCAATTGTTAAAAGAAGATGCTAGGCCTGCAAGGACTTCATTCCAAAGAGTTTATGATATGATTGAAGAAACTGGATTTGAAAAGTTTAAAGAATTTAAGAAAGATTTAGTAAGATATAACTTCTTCAATAATATGGTTGATGGAGAGTATACTGAAAATTCTATTTTTGGTTTAGAAGAAAATTTGATGGAGCTTGTAAATCATTTTAAAGGAGCTGCTTACAAGTTAGGCGCAGAAAAAAGAGTCTTATTATTACACGGGCCAGTAAGTAGTGCTAAAAGTACCATTGCTAGATTATTAAAGAGAGGGTTAGAAGATTATTCATATGAACAACCACTTTTTGCTCATGAATGGGTTGGATTAGGAGAATTAACAAATAAAAATGAAGGAATTATTGTTGACAGAAAAAAGCTTTTTGACCAGATTTGTCAAATGCACGAAGATCCTATTAAATTGTTGTCCAGAGAAAATAAAGCTGCCATCTTAAGAGAAATTAATGAAGCTAATAAAGGCAAGGATATGAAGTATCCTGTTGAAAGGGATGGAAATCTTTGCCCCCATTGTCGTTTTAATTACAAAATGTTAATGAAATATTATGATGGTGACTGGAACAAGGTTATGAAACATGTTCGTATTAACAGAATTTATTTATCCGAAGCTGACAGAGTAGGAATAGGTACTTTCCAGCCTAAGGATGAAAAAAATCAAGATTCAACAGAGCTTACAGGTAACATAGATTATAGGAAGATTGCACTTATAGGTGCAGATTCTGATCCTAGGGCATTTAATTTTGATGGTGAACTTTGTATTGCTAATAGAGGAATTGTTGAATTTATAGAAATCTTAAAACTTGAAACAGCATTTCTTTATGATTTATTAACTGCTTCACAAGAACATGAGATTAAGCCTAAAAAGTTTGCATTGACAAAAGTTGATGAAATCATCTTAGGGCATACTAATGAAGAGGAATATAAAAAATTCCAAGAAGATGAGATGATGAGAGCCTTAAGAGACAGGACCAAAAGAATCAACATCCCATATAATGTTAAATTATCTCATGAGATTATGGTTTATTCTAAAGACTATAATAAAAAGAGAGTTCCAAAACATATTGCTCCGCATGCAATTGAAATGGCTGCAATGTGGGCAGTATTGACAAGAATAGATGCTCCTAAAGAAGAATTAACAGGTGCATTAACAAAGATGCAAAAGTTAAGATTGTATGATGGAGAGCATATACCTAAGTATACAGAAGACTTTGTAAAGAAGTTAAAAGAAGATTCCGAAAGAGAAGGTTTGGATGGAATTTCTCCAAGGTTTATTCAAAACGCAATTTATGAAGCCATTACAAGCATTAATGAACCTTGTGTAAATGCCTTCATGATTTTGTCTAAGCTAAAAAATGACTTGAAAACAAGCACCTTAGTTAATAGTGCTGAAGAAAAAACGAATTATAGAGAATTGTTAGGTAATGTTGAAAAAGAATATGAGGACATAATAAAAGATGAAATACAAAGAGTAATATCGTCTGACGCAACAGAATTAGATGAACTTTATCAGAAGTATATTCTTAATCTGAAAGCTTTCATGCAAAAGGAAACAATGGTGGATAATTTAACTGGAAGAGATAAACCAGCTGATGAAAGGTTCATGAGATCTATTGAGGAAAAAGTTCCTGTCGATGAAGCAGATAAAGAAAGTTTTAGAACAACAATTATGCAATATATTGCCTGCTGTAAAATTGATGACAAGAAATTCGATTTTAGGTCAAATGTTGAACTTAGAAAAGGTTTAGAAAAAAAGCTTTTTGAAGATAAAAAGGAATCTATTAATTTCCAGCAGGTGTTGTTAAATGAAGAAGATGCTGAAGAAGAATTGAAAATTAACAAGATTGCTGATAGATTGATAAAAGACTTTGGATATTGTAATGTTTGTGCTAAAAATACGTTAGAGCTTGTTGCCAGCATCTTTGCAAAAGGGGATGTTGAATAAAAATAAGTTTATCTAAAAAAAATGGTTTCCAATGTTGATAAAGATTTGAAAAGATTCTTAGATATTATTAAAGGAAAGATTAGAAAAGATTTAGGGGACTTGATTATAAATGATGAACTTATGGGTAAGAAAGGCAAGGAAATTGTTAGGATTCCTTTGCCTGGAATAGACATCCCAAGATTTATATATGGACAGCAAGAAGATCAAGAAGGATTAGGGCAAGGCGAAGGAAAAGAAGGCGACCCTATTGCTCCAGGAGACCAGGAAGGAGAAGCAGATGGACAAAAAGCAGGAGAAGGCGCTGGTCAGCATAATGTTGAAGTTGAAGTTACAATTGAAGAACTTGCACAAATAATGCAAGAAGAGCTTGAACTTCCAAATATCAAACCAAAGGGAAAGAAAAGAATCTATAAAGAATTTGACAAGTTTGCAAGCCTGCGTAAAGTTGGTCCTGATGCTTTGTTAAGATTTCAACCTTCATACCTTGAAGCATTAAAAAGAACTATTGCTTCAGGAGAATATAATGAAGAAGATCCAGAAATAATTCTAACAAAAGAAGATATGCGTTTTCGTTCTTGGAAAACTAAAGAAATTCCTGAATCTGATGCTGTAATTTTTTACATAATGGATGTTTCTGGAAGCATGAGTGATGAGCATAAAAAGATTGCAAGAAAGATTTCTTTTTGGACAGATGTTTGGTTAAGAAGCCAATACAAAGGGCTTGAATCAATTTATTTAATGCATGACTTTGATGCTTACAGGGTTGACAGGAAAACTTTTTTTACATCTAGTACTTCTGGAGGTACAAAAATTTGGTCAGGATATGATTTAGCTAACAGGATTATTAATCAAGAATTTAATCCTTCAGAGTGGAACATTTATATTTTTCAATATTCGGACGGAGAAAATTGGGGAGACAATGGCGATGAATTTAATATTCTTGAGAAGGAAATCCTACCTAAAATTAACTTAATGTGTTATGCTCAAATAGACATTCCTTGGTGGCAAACTCACCCTTATTATTCAAGAAACCCACAACAACTCAGTTTGGATGATTATGAAGTTAAGGGACCTTATCTTGAAGAACTAGAAAGTTTTGCTGAACTAAGCAAATATGCGGATAAGATTGTAACATCTCAATTGCTTGGAGAAGAAGATATCTATCCTACAATAAAAGATTTTTTAGGGACTGGAAAATGATTTTAAAAAATTATTTGACTAAAGAACAAAATGAAGCCAGAAAAAAAATAGAAGAAGTTGCCAAAGAGTGCGGACTAGATTTTTTTAAAACACATTTTTTTATGTTAGATTTTGACCAATTTAATAGGGTAATTGCTAATTCTGGTTTTCCAGTAAGATATAATCATTGGAAATTTGGAATGGAATATAACCAATTAAATAAACAGTTAGGTCATGGATTTGGGAGGGTTTATGAATTAGTAATTAATAATAACCCTGCTATTGCTTATGTTTCAGACACTATTGTTCCAGTTCACCAAAGAACTATAATGGCCCATGTTTTTGCACATGTTGATTTTTTTAAGAACAATTATGCTTTCAAAGAAACAAATAAGAATATGATTAATGTTATGGCAAATCATGCTAATACTATTAATAAATATATAAAGACAGTTGGAGAAGAGAAAGTTGAAAAATTTATAGATGCCTGCCTTTCACTTGAAAATTTAATTGATTCTGAATCTGTCAGAATAAAAAGGCGCCATGATAAAGCTTGTGAAGAAGAGGATAATTGTGAAAACGATCCAAATTGTGCAAGCTGCCAAGGGTGCTCTTCAGGTTGCGAAGAAAAAGATAAAAAAATCTCAACAGGAGAAGAGTTTAGAATGAAAACTAAATATCCTTATATGGATGATTTCATTAACACTCCTGAATTCCTTGAATCACAAAGAAAAAAAATTCAAGACGAAAAACCTAAGAAAAAAACTAATCCACCTGAACCAGAGAGAGATGTCTTGCTTTTCATATTGGAAAACAGCGAGAAACTTACAAAGTGGCAAAAAGATGTTCTTTCAATCATAAGAGATGAATCTTATTATTTCAATCCAATAGGTGTAACAAAAATAATGAATGAGGGCTGGGCTTCATATTGGCATGATTATATGATGACTGAAAAAGGGTTAGCTGAAGATGACGGCATAGTTGAATATGCAATATCTAATGCAGGAATTCTAAGAACTAATAAAACAAGAATAAACCCTTATCAATTAGGGATAGAATTATTTAGAGACATAAAAGATAGATGGGATAAGGGCAAGCACGGCAATGAATATGAAAATGAAAAAAACTTTCAAAGAAGAAAAAAATGGAATACTCAAGAAGGAAAAGGGCTAGAAAAAATATTTGAAGTTAGAAAAACAAGAAATGATTTGGAGTTTATCAGAGAGTTTATGACAGATGATTTTATCAGAGAAAGAATGCTTTATACTTTTAAATTAGACCCAAAGGATGAATGGTATAAAATTGCCAACAAAGATCCTGCGCATGTTAGAAATATATTTTTAAATCAATTGACAAATTTTGGTGAACCTGTTATTAAAGTTTTAGATGGAAATTATCGCAATGGTAAAGAACTTTTATTAATGCATTCTTTTGAAGGAAGGATATTAGATGTTATTAAAACGAGAAAAACTTTGGAAAATTTATTTACTTTATGGGGTAGAACAGTTTATATCCATTCAAAAAAGAGCAATGGAAATCCTATATTGCATGCATTCAATGGATTAGAACACAAAACTTTAGAGGCTAAGAACAAATGAGTGGAGAATTAATAAATAAATTAAGTGAAGAATTAAGCAAAAATTATGTTAATTTAGGCTGGACAGGTTCTTTATATGATTTTTTAGAGAGAGTTGAAAAAGAGCCTTATAAGTTTACCAGAACAGCTTTTCAATATTTGAGTGATACAATTAATCATTTTGGTTCATACAGGGTAGAAAACTGCGGGGATGAAATTACAAGATATAAATTATTTGATGACAAATTCGATAATGGAGAGCATGCAGTATATGGATTGGATAGAACATTGATGAACCTTATTTCAAATTTAAAGACCATATCCGAAGGTGGCGGTAAGGAAAGAATAATAATTTTACATGGACCAGTTGCAACTGCCAAAACATCTATAATTCGTTTAATAATAAAAGGATTAGAAGAATATTCTAAAACAGAAGAAGGAGGGATTTATACATTTAACTGGATATTTGCAAATGATGTCAAAAGTGGAGGTATTGGATTTAGGTTACCTCACGGAAACAATAAAAGTTTAGAAAGTTTTGCAAAATTAAATGAAGTTGATATTTTAGGAAGTATTCCTTGCCAACTTAACGACAATCCTTTATTGTTAATTCCCAAAAAAGAAAGAAGAAAATTTCTGGAAAAATTAGTTGAAAACAGTGAAAAAAAATTCTTAATTCCTAAAAAAATTCTTGAAGGTGAACCTTGCTTTAATTGTCAAAGCATTTATAATTTCCTTTTAAAAAAATATAATGGAGATCTTAAACAAGTATTAAAACATATTCAAATTGAAAGAGTAGCAATTTCTGAAATAAATAAAATTGGTGCTGCAACTATTCAACCTGTTCAAAACACTGATGGACAAGCTCCAATGATTTTTTGGGAAAATTCCAGATACTCTAATGTTGCTCATTTGTTAAAAGGATTAAAAATACATCAATTTGAAGGCAAGTGGGCTGACTCAAACAGAGGATTAACACATCTTACAGACATGTTTCACAAAAATGCAATATATCTTCAATATCTTTTAACTGCTGTTGAAGAACATTTAGTAGATTTTAACGGAATTCAAGGATTTATTGATACTGTAATCATCGGAACAACTAACCAAGAAGGTTATGAATCTTTTAAGCAACAAGGAATTAATAAAGGATTAAAGTCTAGAATAAGAAAAGTAGATATTGGTTATGTGTTGCAAGCCAGCGAAGAAGCTAAGATTTACAAAAAAGAATTTTTAGAAGCTGGATACAAAGAAGTAAAAGAAAAAGATAATGATGGGCATATGTTTCCACATATCTTAGATATGCTTTCTTTATGGGCAGTTATGTCAAGACTGCAAAAACCGCAAAATGAAAAATATGCTAATCAAGGTTTTACTTTTGAAAAACAAAATATTATCAAGATTATTAACCCTTTAATAAAAGCAAGATTGTATGATGGAATACTTCATGATACCTTGGATTTAGAACAAAAGAAGATATTAAGTGATAAAAAACTTCAAAAATTGTTAAGGAATGAATTTAGTATTGAAGGAATGACTGGAATTTCTCCAAGAAAGATACAAAATTTAATTACAGATATAATAAGCAAAAAAGAATTAGAAGAAGCTAAAAGAGGAACAGGCAGACATTGTTTAAGCATCTTCAGAATTTTCAAAAGCATTGAAAATTTAATAGAAAATAATGATGATTCTGAAATACATATCTATCCTGAACCTGATGACAGCTACTATGATATCAAAAATAATCTCGAACTGATTAAAAAAGAATACGAACAATTAATAAAAAAAGAAATAAAACAATCAATAATTGGATTAAAAGAAGAAACTTTAGAAAAGTTAATGTTAGATTATTTAAAACAAGTAAAAGCATATGTTAACAAAGAAACAATTTTAAACAAGCATACTGGGAAATTTGAGCTTGCTAATGAGAAAAAGATGGAGATTATGGAAAAAAGGTTAGGGTTAGGAATTGATAAAAATGAATTCAGAAGAGCAATATTACAAGACATAGGTTTGGCCATATCTGTAGATAATAACTGTGGTGAATTAAATTTAAAAGAAATAAACAAAGATTTATTTCAATTGCTAGAAGATGGAATGTTTAATGAAAAGAAAGAAAAACTAAAAATGAATAATGAACAGTTTAAAAATGCCATTGAAAAATATGGATCCAAAAGTTTTGAAAATCTTGAAATTTATCAACAAAAAATAATCCACAAAACTTTAGATAACATGGTTAAAAATTATAATTATTGCCATAATTGTGCAAAAGATGTTTTATTAAATGCATTGAAAGAAGAAATAATTAAGCTTGAAGGAGGAAATTAAAATGGATGAAATGATATACAGGCAAATTACGAGCCCAATCATATTTGTTAAAGACAAAATACCTTATGATGCTAAATCTATGTTGTTAAAAGACAGAATTATAAAATTTTCTGGAATAGTTACTATGCAAAGTGCAGATTATATCCAGGATTTATTATTAGCTTTAGATAGTCTTGAAGAAGAGAAAAAGGATATCACATTGTATATTAATAGTCCGGGCGGAGAAGTAATTTCAGGGTTAGGAATTTATGATACTATGCAGCACATTAAATCAGATGTTTCCACTCTTTGTGTAGGCTTTGCTGCAAGCATGGGTTCATTGTTGTTACATGCTGGCGCTCCAGGAAGAAGATATTCATTACCTCATTCAACTATTATGATTCATCAAGTAGCTTCAGGAACTTTAGGAAAATTAAGAGATATTGAAATCAGTGTGGAACATGTAAAAAATCTGGAAGAAAAATTACTTGACATTTATGTTAGACATGTCCCTAAAGACGAAGAAGGATATGTTGTATCGTGGGGAGGTAATCCTCATTCAAAGAGCGTAAAAGATGTTAAACCTGAAAAGATGTCACAAGAAGAAGCCAAGGAATGGTTAAGGAAATGGGCAGGACAATGTGACAGATATTTAAATCCAGAACAAGCAAAAGAAATGGGTTTCATTGATGGCATATTAGAATAGATTTATATATTTCTTTTGATTATTATTTTATGAGGTGTTACTATGCAAGAACTAAAAGATTATTTAAAGTCTAATTTTAAAAAACAATATACTGATGAAACTATTTTGCCAACATTATACTTTAAGCCAAAAGGAAAAGCTGAAGCCCGAATTTTAATTATTGGATCTGAACATGGTGATAAGATTCATGGTACAAAAGCAATGATTGAGTTAATGCATAGATTGAAAGAAAATCCTTTAGAAAAAACACATTTTGATTTTATACCTGTAATTGATACTGAAGGTTATCCAAATAATCGGACAATAATAGGCAATGAAGGATTTGGAAAGCCAGTCTATTTAGATGCTGGATACAGCACTAATAAAATGCCAGAACAAATTAAAGAGCTTTTAGAAAAAATTGAACCAGACTATGATTTTGCGATTCAATTGAATACAGCATTCAAAGAAGAACAGCCTTTAATTAATGGATATTATATGATTCCACAGATAAAAATTGATGTTAATGAAGACGGCAAAAGAAAATTAAATTTTAATCCAAGATTCAAAGATTTAATAGGTACTTTACTCAACACCTTGGAAGAAAAAAATATTCAATTACAAACAGAAAGTGACAAAGGTTATATTGGAGATGGACATGTATTGGTAAAGCCAGGTTTAGTATTTCCTGGCATAGAAGAACATGATGCAATTGAACTAAAAACTAGAAATGCTTTTGCAATGAGATGTCAAAAGAAAGGAGTTAATAGCTTAGAATTAGTAACTTTAGCTCATAAAATAACTAATGAACCTAATAATGAAATTATTAGAGCACATAAAGTAGTATTAGATTCTTTAATAAGATTCTATGAACTATAATTATTTTTTCTTTTTATATATTATTACAGCATAATAACTTATTAATAATAATACAACTATTAAGAAATTCCAGTTGTCAAATATTGGAAACTCTTCTTCCATTATACAACCTTTAAATCTATTATTCCATTGATTCAACAAAGAATCAGAACAACTTTCTGGTTTAGCACCAATCCATTCACATTTACAAGAAGCTTGATCTAAACCTTGACATCTTTCCATTACAAACTCGTTCTTAAATCCGCCAAAAGTATCACAATCATCCCCAGACTTACATTCATAACAATTGCTCCAAAGCAAACCAGTGCAATCCATGCTTGGCACACAACCTGCAGTACCTATAGGCGCCCCAGTACAAATGTCTGATTCAGATGAAGTAAATATATACTCATCCAAGCAATCATCTATCTGATCACAATCTTCGTCTATACAACCAATAATGCCGTCGCAATCTGTTTTAGAATTAATGCAAGCAGGAGGTCCAAGAGTAGCATCTAAAGAAGCCTCTGTAAAGTCGCATTCACCTACATAATCATAAGGATTTAAAGCTATACATTGAGAATTAACAGTTAAAATATCTGATTCAGGGCTTTGTACTGTCCCAAAGCCAGGATTTCTTAATACAGCTGTAAATGTAAAAGGTTCATCATAAGGACCTACTGGCAGACCATCAGTTGACCACCATAATCCTATTGCAAAACCTGGCAAATCTCCGCCGCCAAAATAATCTGGAACAACTCCAAAAGGAACATCTTTTATTGTAGAATTAAATGTTGCACCTGATTTTTTAATAGTATAATCTACTAAATGATTCTCACAGTTTTCAGCCTGAACAATCATTAAAGCCATTTGTCGCATGCCAATAGTGTCTACTAAATTAACTTGGTCACCTTCAACAATACCCCAATAAACTCCTGTCACTGCGCATACATCTGCGCCGGCTGTACAGCATAACTTTTTTGTATATCCTGTATTACAATCTGAAACATGTGCATCTATGGGAGTATCATCTTGCGTACTTAACAAACAAGCATCAAAGCCTGCACAGTCTGCCAAGGAATAAGCGCAGGTTACTGCTGTAGGTGAAGATAAATAATAATCTATAAATGAAGTTCCTTCTTGTATTGCTACATGGGCATCGCTTGTTGGAGAAGATAAAGAGATTAAATATTTGTTATTTGTTGAAGTTGTTGTAGAGGCTATGCCTGGAATGCCATAACAGCAAAGATGATAATTGAAATTGCTTGTAGCAACGTCACCCAAATGGCCACCTTCACCAATGTCTGATAACTTAAAGATTAAAGCTCCGTTTGTACCACAATTATCTGGAGCGTAAGTTACTTTATCTACAATCTCGCAGCTTAATTTTGCTGTAACTAATAAAGAATTAATTAATAAAAAAATTAAAAAAATTAAAAATTTTGTTGTTTTCTTCATCTAATTAACCTAATGTTACTAATACAATAATTTTTCCTGTTCCTTTATTCAGAGGCTCTAATGCTTTTCCGACCAATGCACCAAAACATTTCTGCATGTCAGTACATTTCATTGCATGTCCTGAAGTGCTTGATGTTGTCAATAAGTCTCCAATTTCAATTGGTCCGTTCTCTGCTGAAACTTTTGTTGGAACTCTGCCAGCTAATGCTAAAAGATTTCCGTCTGTTTCTTTGCCTAAAGTTACACCTGGTTTAGTTGAAACAATACCTGCAACTGCTTTGTCATAAGCCTTGCTTGATTTTAGTATGTTTTCCGAGTTCTTAAGATTGATAACTACTACATCGCCTGCTTCTAGTTTTTCTTGGCTTGGAAAGTATTCTGCTATGTCTCCATTGCCAGTCCAATATCCTCTTGCTCTTATCCATCCTTTACCAGAAGCATCTGGGTCGCAATTAGAATCAACATCAACACAAAGACCACCATTATAAATTTTTACACCTTGACCGCCAGTAAAAAGACCTGAATAGCCTGTTGAAGATAATGTTTGTGCCAAAAGGGCTACTCCATCAGAAGCAACACTTTGGGCGTGAAGTGCATATGTAGCAGAACCAGAAGCATAAGCATGCATTGCTTTGCCTGAGTCTGATACTCCCCAAACTCCTATTCCTCCTCCACCTAGAGAAGTCCCTTTAACTCCTGAACCTGATGAAGAAAAACCATTTACTCCTACAGATGCACCGCCTAAATAACCAAAATTATCATTTCCTTCATTCTCTCCATAAGCACCATAGTCTTCGCCACCTAGATAACCCCAATTACCTGGAGTAGAGCCGTGAGTTCCGAGAACACCATATTCTTGTACGCCCAAATAACCTTTATTTAAATTTTCAGCATGTGTACCGACTATCGCAGAAGGAACTAAACCACTACCACTTGAAATTACTTTTAAATTATCATTAACCTGAACATTATCTCCATTCCTGCTTTCAATCTTGTCAGCATATACTATTTCTAAATCTTCATCTTCACAATCTTCAGGACAACTTTCAGGAGACTCACCAGCTACGCAAGTTCCATCTCCACAATTTGGCGCTACAACTATAGGTTGTACTTCAACTATTGGTTGCACATTTTCCTTTTTCAGATTAAACAAGTTTCCAAAACTGAACTTGCCTGTCAACATGTCTGATAATCCTGCTACTGCAAAAGAACTGCAAAGCAAAAGACTAATCATAACCACTAATATAATTACTTTGTTTTTTTTCATTTTAATCCATTTCCTCCCTTTAAGCTAAAGTTACTAATACAACTATTTTTCCTGTGCCTTTATCCAAAGGCTCCAATGCCTTACCTAACATCACTCCACTGCATTCAAATCTGTCCTTGCATCTCATTGCATGACCTGGTGTGTTAGATGTTGTCAATAAGTCTCCAATTTCTATTGGTCCGTTCTCTGCTGAAACTTTTGTTGGAACTCTACCTGCTAATGCTAACAGATTATTATCTTTTTCTTTTCCTAACTTCACACCTGGTTCTGTCGAAATTATTCCTGCAACCAAAGAATCATAAGGCTTATCTGCTTTTTTAACATTTAAGGGATTATTAACATCTATAATGACAATATCGCCTGATTCTAAATTTTCTTCACTAGGATAATATTCAGCAATATCTGCATCACCTGTGAAATATCCTCTTGCTCTTACCCATCCATCACCTGAAGCATCCGGATCGCAATTAGAATCAACATCTACACAAAGACCTCCCCCATAGATTTTTACACCTTGACCTCCATTAAAAAGACCAGAATAACCTGTTGAGGATAAAGTTTGTGCTAAAATCGCTGTACCTCCCGAAGTAGCAGTATAAGCATGAAGAGCATATGTAGCAGTACCAGAAGCATAAGCATACATTGCTTTACCCGAGTCTGATACTCCCCAAACTCCTGTTCCTCCTCCAACTAAAGAAGTCCCTTTAACTCCTGTACCTGATGAAGAAAAACCATTTACTCCTATACTTGCACCACCTAAATAACCAGAATTTCCATTATTATTTTCACCATAAGCACCATAATCAATACTACCTAAATAACCAAAATTATCACTGCCTTCATGTTCACCATAAGCGCCATAATTCGCACCAGCAAAATATCCCCAATTTGAATTTGCATTCGTTCCAAGAACACCATATGCCTGTACTCCTAAATAACCTTTATGTAAATTTGCAGCATGTGTTCCCTCAACAGCAGCAGGCACTATTCCGCTTCCGCTAGAAGTCACATCCAATTCATCATTAACAGCAACTATGCTCGAACTTTTACTTTTTATAATATCAGTATAAAGCGTTGCATGTGTAGCAACACCCGCAGGCGCAATAGCAATTACCATGCCTAATGCAGCGATTAACAAGACTAAAAATGAAACAGCTATATAGATTTTTTTTCTGGGTTTTTTAAACATAAAAATTTCCTCCTTTTTTAAATTTAAATTGAATAAATATTCTTATAATCTAAAGTTCTTGCTTATTTATATAATTTGTTGTGGTTTCTTTAGTTAGCAGCTTTCTTTTTTTGCTTTAAATAGCTTATTTTCTTGAAATAAAAGTAAAATCTTTTTTAGACATATGGAAGATTTACGAAAAACTTACAAAGAATCCTGAATATTTCCACAAATTACGTATTCTTGAGTGGTAATTTTTAGAAAAGCTTATAAGGGAAAGCTAGTCTGTAAATGCTAATCAATTCGGAGACAATAAAATGGAAAAATTAGATTTAGTCCAAAAAATAGGAAATGTTGATTTTGAATTAACTTATAGTTGTAATTTAGATTGTTTACATTGTTATAATCCCCAATATGGTAAAACAAAAGAATTCTCAACTAATGAAATTGTTGAACTAACCAAAGAGCTAAAGTTAGCTAGGTTCCAAGAAATACATTATAATGGGGGAGAACCTTTAATAAGGACTGACATATATGCAATTTTAAATAATTCAAATCATTTAGGATTAAAAACATTATTAGAGACAAATGCTACATTATTAGACCCTCAACAGGTTTCTGGATTACAAAATTTAACAATAAGAGCAAGTATAGATGGTTCAGAAAAAATACATAACATAATTAGAAGAAGCAAACTAGAAAATGCCTATAGGACTACTTTAACTAATTTAGCAAAAGCTAAAGAATTAGGGGTTTCTGTTCAAATTAATTGTAGTGTAAATAAGATAAATTCTGCTTCAATCTATCAGATGGTAAAAGAAGTTTTAGAATATGGATTAGATGATATACGATTAAGATTAACAATGCCTACAGGATCTGCAATAAGTAATTGGGATAAGTTAAAAATGGGAAAAGGCCACCTAGATTTTATAGGAAAAGAAGTAGAGGAGATTTCAAAAGATTTTCCAGAAGTAAAATTAAATTATTCTTCCTTAAGAAGAGGAATTCCAAAATTTGAACCTAAATTTTTTATAGATCCAATGGGATTTGTTAAACCTTACCCATTCATAGAATGTTCAGTAGGAAACCTAAGAGAAAGTTCTGTAGAAAAAATATTACAGTCCATACATGAATTTAAATTACCCTCTAAAGATGAAATCAGGATGATAAGTTATTTAGAAAGTATAGGGATGATTTCTAAAAAATGAAAGAATATTCGAAATCGCTTAAAGTAAAAAGTGATTTTTTAAAAGCAGTAAGAAATTTTCTATCTGAAAATCATGGCTTTATTGAGATTAACACACCAAAAATAAGTTTCATGCCTACTGACCAAGATGAGCATTTATTTAAAATGAATTATTTTGGAAAAAAAGCATACCTGATTCAATCTCCACAATTTTACAAACAAGCTTATGTCATCAATGGACTATCCTCTGTATTTGAAGTTGCTCCCGTATTTAGGGCTGAATCAAGAATTACTAAAGATCATTTAAGTGAGTTCACTAGTTTAGATATAGAATCTTCAGAATTTAAAACATTAGGAGATATTATAGATTTTGAAAAAAGATTGATACAAAGTGCAACTAATGAAATTTCTCAAAATTATGATATAGAACCTATTGTAACATTTGAAATAATAACATATAAAGAAGCCAAAAAATTGCTAGGCTTAGAGAGGGATGAGCCTATACGAAGAAACCATGAGGCTAAAATTGCAGATCTTTTCTCAACAGATGGAGTTTTTATCCGAGACTATCCAGAGGATCAAAGAGTGTTTTATTATTTTAGTGAAAATGGAATTTCGGAAAGCTTTGATTTAATAGTAAAGGGGTTAGAAGTAACAAGTGGCGGAATTAGAACTAATTCTTATAAAGAACTCATAAGAAAAATGAAAAAAGAGGGGATAAATCATTTATTATACAAACCTTATTTGGACTTATTCAAAGGAGATGTACCGATTCATGGGGGTTTTGCAATTGGTATCGAAAGAATTATCGCAAAATATTTAAACATTCCAGATATTATTGAAGTTAATCCTTTTAGTAAGAAACCAAATACCTTAGGAGAGTGTTTATTGTGGAAATAATTAAAAAAATAATTAAAAATTCCTATAATGAGAATATAGTATGTGAAATAAATAAAGCAGAGAATTCTAAAGAAATAACAATCTTAATTTTACACGCATTTACTGGTAAAAAAGAAAATCGTACAATTAATTTTTTAGCAAAACAATTACCTAAAAAATATTATAATACCTTACAATTTGATTTTTCAGGGCATGGAGAAAGTGAAGGCATACTACAAGAAGCTACGATTTCAAAGCAATTAAAAGATATAAAATCTATTTTATCAAAGCTAGCTATTAATAAGATAATCTTAATAGGTAACAGTTTTTCTGTTTTGACAGCTTTAGCATTTGCAAAAGACAATTCTTCTGTGAAAGGATTAATTCTTATAAGTGGTAGGGCAAACTATATAGAATATATAAAAAATTTAGAAAAAGTAGGGGATAAGTATAAATTATTCGATGAAACATATGTAGGGGAAAATTTTGTTGAAGATTACAAAAAGTATGATCCAGTTAAAAATATAAAAGAGCTAGATGTTCCCATTTTAATAGTTCATGGTGATAAAGATGAGGTTGTCCCAGTAAAAGATGCGCAAATATTTCAGGATAATGCCAAACAAGGAACTTTAAGAATTATTGAAGGTGCTGATCATAGGTATTCTAATATGGATTATAAGAAAAAAGTTTTAGATGAATCTGTAAATTTTTTAAATAATCTGGATTTTTAATTATTGATTTAGGTTATATCAAGATTTAGTTCCATTTGAAACTATATAACTAAATATCTTAAGAACCCAAGTTTGACAGTTACTAAACTATTTTGAAGATAAAATTCAACCGATAAATTTTGGCTGGCTCGATATTTATGCAACTAATAGGAAAAAATTTGAGGACTTAGTTTCAAAGCTGGACATATCAATAACCTATGCACTATTCACAGGAGAATTAATTTGTGGAGACAATGAGAATACAATAAGTCATGGACATATTGTACATTATGGGCATAAACCTAATGAAAAGCCACTTATGGAATTAAATGGTTTAAAGACATCATTAGTTTGTTTAGGAGCCGAAAAAATTGGCTTAAAAAAGTTTAAATAAATTTTTATGGGAGAATAAAATGAAAGAACTAGAAAAAATAACAGTAAAAGATTTGATTGAATTTTATGAGTTATATGTCTCTGAAACAAATGATATTAAATTGATAGAAGAAAAAGCAGAAGAAATTTATAACGAATATATGCCTGGAAGCATTATGTTAAATAAAGAGATAAATTCTGCGGTCGGTCCATTAATTAGTATTTATGTAAATAATATAGGTATAAATCCACCAACAAAAGAAGAAGCTAAGGAAATCCTTGAAAAACTAAAAAAACTGCAAAAAGAATTAGAGAGATAGCCTCTTAAACTTTCTGCTGTGTAGGATTTACATTAGTGGTTTGTGGCTGAGGCTTCTGTTGTACAACCAAAGGAACTTCTTTAGGTTTATTAGGTTTTGATATCTTTCTTATTAAAAATATTATTAGAATTAAAAACAATATAGCTCCCATCCCTATCCCAGCATACATTCCAATTTTCTTATAATCTATTGTTGAGGTGGTTGTTAGTGCTTCAGTTGTTTCAAAAGTTGTCTCTTCTATTTGTTGAAGACAATTTTGTTTTGCAACATCATTTAATTTATTACAATAACTTTTGTCTTGTTTCTGGAAAGCCATTGATTGGTAGAATGAAGATTTACAGTTTTCTATTTGAGTTTCTGTCAAAGAATTACATTCCGCTTCATTTTCATTTTCAATTGCCTTTGTTAAAATAACATTAATTTTACACCTTTCTTTTTCATCTTCAACACTTATTTTGTCGCATAAACTTATATCTTTCTGAGTTATTGATTTTGTTCTATAAATATTATCCAAACAAAACATTTTTCTTGTTTGATCTATTAATTGCAAACAAAAATTTTCATTCTGATTAATTTCGGCAGCCTGCTCTAAAAGCCTTGACTTGCAATTTAATTCACAGGAAGTACAAGAATCAACACAAGACTTGTAGTCTTCATACTCCATGCTTGACTGTTCTATCCCTTGAATAGTTTCATATTGAGCACTAACTAAACTAATTAATAAAATTATAAAAATAAATAAGGGAAATATCTTTTTCATTAAAATATCTAAAGAGCTTAACAATATTTAAAACTTGCTAAGAGAATTTCTCTTTAACTTTGGCAATTACCATCTTTTCAATTCCAAACTCAATATCTTTGTCAGAAACCAAGACTAAAGCTTTCCATTTTAGTTTCTTAGTAAAAGCAACTTTTGCACGCCTATGCCCATCTAATAAAATATATTTTCCATCTTTTCTGATTAAAATCAAGGGAGTACAATAACCGTATGCTAATGCCTCTTCTATCATCTTGACTTCTTCATTAAATGTAGCTTCTGTTTCCGCACCTGGGTAAGTGTAAAATATTTCTCCTATTTCTTCTGGCTCTAATTCAACTTCTTCTTTTTTGAAGACAATGCCAGGATAAATCTGATTGTAATATGCTAAAAGTTTTTCAAACAACTTTTTTTCTTCGCTTGGTTGAATTAGATTATTCATGAAATCACCTCAAATCTTTATTAAAAACATAAAGTATCTACATTATAATAATGTTTCCATTCCAATAAAATATATAAGTGAATTCATCTTCTATTTGAACATGGCAAAGATGGACAAGAATGAAGTATATAAAATTCTACTGCCAATAGCAAAAGAAATTGCGAGACAAAAAGAAGGTGCTTTATTCGTAATTGGTCCAAAAAATAAATTCAAAAGAAAATATGAACCTTTATTTCCACAGCTTCTTAACAAACATAAATTAAATGATCCGGGGATGGATAAAGTTTTAGTTAAACTGGCTGTAATTGACGGTGCAGTCTTAATTTCTAACAACGGAGAGGTTCTTGCTTTCGGTGCAAAGATAAAAGGTTCCAAACCTGTAGCAGGATATGGTACAAGGCATGCTGCTGCATCTGGCATAACTTCTAAAGTAAAAGATTCTACCGCAATACTAGTAAGTGAAGAAGTCAATTGGGTCAAAGTTTTCAAAGGAGGTTCAATAATCTTAGAAACTGATTCTGAAGACACACCAAAATCCTTAGAGAAAAGCATAATCTCTTTCTTGAATGATGGAGACACTGCCCTGCTTACAGCTGGCGGAATTTCTGCAGCCATATTAGGAGGAGCTGCTGTCGCGCCGATAATGATTGTTGGTGGAACTTACCTGGCAATAAAGACAGCTACAGGATTGATTAAAAAGAATTGGAAAGAAAGAAGGAATAATTATTCTAAAATTAAAAAAAATTAAGCAGAAGAACATCTGCCTATTTTACAAGTCAAACCTTCTTTACAATCTCTATCAGTAGCACACTCTGTACATACCCTGTATTCCTTGTCATTTCTTCCATAAACAACAGTACTCTTAAGTTTGCCTTGTGCACAATTTTCACATGCGCCTTTACACATGCTTGAAACTACCCATGGTTCAAAACTTGAGACTAATTTCTCTTCTGTAAAGCAAGTGTTTTGGAAACAAGCCATATCGCTATCTGAACAGTCACTTAATAAGTTACATTCTTGACCAGTTTCAGCAAGTTCATAGTTCTGATTCATTTCTACATTGCATCCTGCCAAAAGCAGCAAGATGCATGCAGTTAAAATCATTATTAGTTTCTTCATTTTTTTACCTCCTTAAACACATCTTCCTGTTTCGCATTTGAAACTAGGATCACAATGTTCATCATTAAGGCAGTCTGCACAAACATTATACATTTTTGGTGAGCCTGCTGATGTTAAACCTAAACATTGTTCTCTGGTTTTTTCACAATTTTCACAAGGCTTATCACACTGCATCATCTTGCATTTAGTAAAAGACGAATAAATATCACTCTCTGTCCAACACTTGCCAAAGAAACATAATACAGAATTGCTAGGGCAGTCTCTTAATAATACACAAGTTCCATCATAATTTCTTTCTTCAATTTGCATTTCCGGTTCTGGAACTTCCTCTGCCATAGGATTATCAATCATATTTTGAACCTCTTCCATTACTTGATTAGCAGGTAATGGTTCTTCTGAACTACATCCTGTTAAAAACAATGCAGTTAACAGAACAAAAACAGTTATTATTTTTAAAAATTTCATTTAATTCAACTCCTCCCCTCATAAGCCATACAAGAAAATATAAAAAAGACTATATAAATATTTAGTTTTTATCAAAGATTAAATTGAATCAAACCTCAAAACAGAACATTTTTAAATAACCTCTTTCTCCTTTTGAAGAATGGCAATCAAGAACGGCGACTTTATTGAAATTGAATATAGTGGCAAAATAAAGGCTACTGGTAAAGTTTTTGATACTAATATTTCTAAAGAAGCAAAAGATGCTAATATCTTTAATGAAAAAGCAAATTATGGCCCTATAATTATATGTGTTGGAGAAGAAGATGTATTACAAGGTTTAGATGAGGCTCTTGTTGGGAAAGAAGAAGGTAAAAAGTTTTCTGTAGATATTCCTGCTGAAAAAGGCTTTGGCAAAAAAAATCCCAAGCTGGTAAAGATGATGGCCTTAGATAAGTTCCATAAAGAAAATATCAGACCTGTTCCTGGCCTGCAATTAGATTTTGGAAACATGGTTGGAACTATTGTAACTGTCAACGGCGGCAGAGTAATGGTTGACTTTAATCATCCTTTAGCTAACAGGGAATTAACTTATGATGTCAAAATTAACAAGATAGTTAAAGAAGACAAAGAAAAGTTACAAGGATTCTTAGAATTCTATTTGAGCACTAAAGATTTAGAAGTAGAATTAAAAGAAGGTAAAGCAGAAATTAAGACAAAAAAAGAGTTACCAGAAGAAATTAAGAAAGTAATAACTGAAAAAGTGAATAAAAGAATACCTAACATTAAAGAGGTAAATTTCTCAACTACGGCAAAAAAGGAAGAGAAAAAATAGAAAACTGCCGATAAAGTTAAAAATAGAGGATTGTTCCAAAGTATGAAATTTACATTTAACACTCAAAAGGGGGATATAAAATGGATAGCATAATCAAAACAGCTTCAGCAAAAGGATTAAATGCACAAAACAGAAAATCTAATCCATTAGATGCTGAACTAGAAAAAATTCTGGCAAGGCAAAGAGCTAAAATAAAAGTTATTGGCATTGGCGGCGGAGGTAATAATTCCATCAGCAGAATGTCTGAAGTGGGAATAGAAGGTTGCGAGACTATAGCTGTCAACACAGATGCCCAAGATTTACTTTATGCTAACACTGACGTTAAAATTTTAATTGGAAAAGAATTAACTATGGGATTAGGTGCAGGTAGCGAACCAAGTGTTGGAGAAGAAGCTGCTAAAGAAACTGAATCAGAAATAAAACAAAAAATACAAGGATCAGATTTAATTTTCTTGACTTGCGGTTTAGGAGGAGGTACAGGCACTGGAGCAACACCAGTTATTGCTGCTCTGGCTAAAAAGCAAGGTGCTTTAACTATTGCTATCGTAACTTTACCTTTTGAGGTTGAAGGAGCAAAAAGGATTGAGAATGCAATCATGGGCTTAGAAAAGTTAGAAGGCAATGTTGACACATTAATAGTTGTTCCTAACGACAAATTATTAGAGTTGGCTCCTGACTTGCCGTTGCAAACAGCTTTTAAAATTGCAGATGAAATCCTTACAAACTCTGTAAAAGGAATTGCAGAATTAGTTACAAAAACAGGATTAGTTAATCTTGACTTTGCAGACATTAGAGCTGTCATGACTAAAGGCGGAGTAGCCATGATAGGCATTGGTGAAAGCGATACAGAAAACAGGGCAATTGAATCTGTTGAAAAAGCAATTAATAATCCATTACTTGATGTGGATATCACTGGAGCTAACGGAGCATTAATAAATGTTTCAGGCGGACCAGACATGACTTTAGAAGAAGCAAAAAAAGTTGTTGAAACTGTCTCAAATAGGTTAGCAGACAATGCAAGAATTATTTGGGGAGCACAAATCTCTGAAGATTTACAAAATACAATTAGGACATTATTGATTGTTACTGGTGTAAATTCACCGCAAATATTTGGTCCTATGAAAAGATTAAATTCAGAAAGCAAAAGAAATATTGAGGAATTAGGTATAGAATTCGTTGACTAAAAATGAAAAAAATTGCATTAATCGGATTAGTAGCGTTAGGAATGTTAGGTTCTGGAAATTTAGAAGCTAAAGAACCTAAAGCAGAATATAAATGGGAAAGTTATACCGTTAAATCTAAAGATATTTTCTTTAAATTAGAAGAAATAAGAGTTAGAAATAAAACTTCTCAAAATTGTAATTTATATTTGGGTTCAATTGAATTAACTGATAGAGGTTGTGACAATTCTATTGAATGGATTAAAGATAAAACAGGGATATATAATAGAGAAGACGGACCAAAAGAAAGATTTGACAAAGCTGATAAATTAATGGGAAAATACAGAGCTAAATTTCAAGATTTTCATAAAGAATGGGAAAAAATAAGATGGACATTGGATCCTTTGAATAAATATTAATTTTTTGTTTTCGAAATGTTTATAAACCTCTTGTCTTTATATAATAGTAACAAGTATTTACTATTTCGGAGGTAAAACATATGAGGCGAGATCCAAGATTGTTCACAGACGAAGAATATAGTTTTCTTCACTACATTTTTTTAAAAAATAATGAAGAAACAAAAATCTTCAAAAGAATAAAACAAAAGAAAGGCATGGATTTAGATGGTTTGGAAATTAAGCATGTAAAAAGAAAATATGAAAAGTGGAGAGATTCACAAGACAGCGAGAACCAAATTCTTTTTGTTAACGATAACTCAAGAAGAAGATTTTAATTTTTTCATAAATTGTGGCAATTTAGCCACACTTTTTATTATATAATCTGGTTTTTTCTGCATTAACATTTTTTTTGTATGGTCTCCAGTTAATACAGATATTGTTTTTACTTTTGCTTTTTTTCCAGCTAAAATATCATAAATAGAATCCCCAATCATAAAGCAAGATTTTGCTTTTAATTGTTTTTTAGCTTTAATAATCTCGTCAGGACTAGGTTTTGAATGTTTTACTTCATCTGCACCAACCAAAATGGAAAATAATCTCTTGTCAATCTTAGCATGTTTCAAAATTACTTCCATCTGCGCATGAGAACAGTTTGATAACAAAGCTAACTTGAAGCCCATTTTTTTAAGCTTGAATAAAGCTTTCTTTACACCACGTATTAATTTAATATGTTTTGCTGTCTCTTTAATAACAAATGAATTATGGTAATATAAAATTTCTATTAACTTTTCTTTTTTTAAATTAGGATAAACTCCCTTAACAACCAAAGCCTTGTCTTTTCCAAAATGTTCAACTAATTTTTTTGCAGGAACTTTTTTTAATCCTGCCTTGAGAAAAGATTTATTAAAAGCCTTAATGTGAATCTTATTTGACTTCACTAAAGTATTATCCATATCGAAACATAACAACATAAATTTATTTTAGGTTTAAAGATTTATTAATATATCGTTAAAAGAAATTTTTTCTGTTATCCCGAAACTGCTAGACATTTTTAAATGAATCCTAGACTTCTCTGGGAGTTTTATAATGAAAGATTATGCGAGGGCGGTCTTCATTATAATGCTTAATGAAGTCTTTTAGGCTAGAGAAAATTCCATTCGTAAATTCTGTTTTGTATGTTAGAAAGAATCTTTCTGCCTATCCATTTGTCTGATATCTATTCACTCTAGATAGGTAATATCTCCTTGTGCCCTAAAAACGTGATTGCCTATAGATTAGAACAAACAACAAAGATTATAAATATAAATATCTTATCTAAAAATAGAATGAAAGATTATAAAAATGATACTCAGAATTTTTTAGATTATTCCTATGGCAAAATTCTTGACAAGTTAGTGCCAGTTTTTCCAGATACATTACCAGTTCATGGGCTTGAACAAGAATTAATACAAGGACTAGAGTTACTTGAACGACAAGGATTAGAATTACCTGAAGAATTACCTGAACTATCAGAAGAAGACGAAATAGAAATAAAAAGATGGGAACTGCGTCCACTTGTAAGGGCATATGTTGTAAATATGCTTCGTACACTACTTAATAATAGTTTTCAAAATTATGAATTTTCTGAAGAAGAATTAAATAGGTTGTGGACAGGCAAATCTGAAGAAATTGCAAAAAAACACGGCTTAAATAAGGAACAAGAGGAGATTACATTAAATGTGACAAAACAAACATTCTTAGAAGACTTATTTAATGAGACGATAACTATTTCTGGGAATAGGGGATTATATACTATTAGCCGAACTAATAATGGGCTGTATGTTATTCCATCCTCTACGAATGATTCTTGATTTTTTATTTTTATGGTCAGAAAACCTGTTGCTTTAGAGGCCATGTCACAATTCAAAAATTGAATTGAGAGACAGGTATAGATATGAATATCTTAACATCCAAGGTAAGTTTTGAATGCTTAATGTTGCAATGTATGAAGTGAAAGAAATTTTTTAGAAAAAGTTTATAAAGTTCTTCATCATCCATTTATTTACTCCAGTGACATAAGGTTACTACTGGTTAAGAAAAAGGGGGAGGAAAAAGTAATGATTGTTAATGAAGATTTTCTAAGTAAGCTACGTCAAAGTTTCAAGTTGAATTTATATGAAGTTAAGATATGGACCGCACTCTTGTCAAGAGGAACGTCAACTGCCGGTGAACTAAGTGAAATAAGCGATGTTCCAAGATCAAGGACTTATGATGTTCTTGAAAGCCTTGAAAAGAAAGGATTTATTGTGATGAAAATCGGCAAGCCTATCAAGTATCTCGCAGTAAAGCCGAAAGATGTTGTTGAAAAGGCAAAAAAAGTTACTAAACTTGAATCAGATTCACATATTAAAAAATTAGGTAACATGGTTGGAACAGATTTGTTTAATGAACTTGAATTATTATACAACCAAGGAATTGACTTTGTTGAGTCTTCAGATTTAACCGGTTCTATCAAAGGAAGGCATAATGTTTATCTGCACATGGAAAATCTTATGAAAAATGCACAGTCAAGCATTTGTTTAATGACCAGTGCAAAAGGGTTGGCAAGAAAATCAGAAACCTTAAAACATACTTTTGAAGAGCTTAGCAAAAAAGGTGTAAAAATTAAGATTGCTGCACCTGTTACAAAAGATTCTGCAGAGGCTGTTAAAGAATTGAAAAATTTTGCAGAAGTAAGGCACTTGGATAAACTAGATGCTAGGTTCTGTGTTGTCGACGGCAAGGATGTTATGTTTATGCTAATGGATGACAATGAAGTGCATGCTAGCTATGATGTCGGAATTTGGGCAACTACACCTTTCTTTGCAAATGCTTTAGGTAACTTGTTTGAATTAGCCTGGAATGGTATGGAGCCAAGCCATAAAGCTTTGAAAAAGCTTTAATTTTTTTATTTTTGAAAGATGAAATTTGTAAAAAGAGGGGACCTTGTAAAAGTGGATTATATAGGCATGAATAATAATTCTATTTTTAATACTTCTATGAGAAAATATGCTAAAGAATCAAAGATTTATGAAAGAAAAAAAGATTATTCTCCTCTCTGCTTTAAAGTTGGAGATGCTAATGTCATACAAGGTTTTAATGAAGCAGTATTAGGTATGAGAATTGGCGAAGAAAAAACAATACCTGTAGCTCCAATCAAAGCATACGGCAATTATAAGAAAAATTTGGTTAAAAAATACCCTAAAGCAATATTTGAAAATCAAGGCATTGCATTAGAATCAGGATTGACCATCAATCTTAATTTACGAAGCGGAGTGTTAAGAGCAAACGTTGTCAAAGTAAAAAAAGAACATGTAACTTTAGATATGAATCATGAGTTTGCTGGCAAAACTTTAATTTTTAAAATCATGTTAAGAGATATTATTGCTTAAACTCATTCTAAAACTTTTTCCGTAAAGAAAAAAACGGAAGAGAGATATCCTCAGGAACGTGGACATCCCCCACCCAATTTGTATCTAAACTTTTGTGTATTCTGCTTGCGCAGAAATCAAAGCTTTGCTCCTTAATCCATACACGTCTGTACTTCTCAAGGAAATACACATACATAGATGTGACGTCCTCCACGCACTAAAGTGCGTGGCTTCCAGCGTCTGTTGCCTTTGAAGGCTCATCGCGTGTAGTTCCTGCTTCTTCCAGCTTGCTTACTTTTCTAGAAAATGGAAAAGCATAGGCAAATCTGTCCACAGGCG
>JAHIMK010000020.1 GCA_018896675.1 Nanobdellota archaeon | reverse complement strand
GATGGAACGGCGAGAACCAGCTGATGCAACTCAAGATTGAGGCTTAGTCGAATGTCAGGACAAGCTTTCCAAGTCTTTTCTTTGGGAAAAGGCAGGAGCTTGACAGAAGGCGGCTTATCCTTCCCTACGTTTTTCTTTTTAGAAGCTTTCTTTATTTTGTTTTTATTGTTTTTAATTGATTAGTTTTATTATTAGCAGAGGCAAGAAATAAATCTCATAATTCAAATTTTATTAAGAATAGATAATTTCTTTAGTAACATCAACCATTTCTTTACACATCTTTTTCAATTCATCAAGCTTTGCTTCATCTTTAACAGAGATTTGTACACCATAAGTGTAATCTTCCCTCATATCAATAACACTATCCTCATTCAATTCTTCATACTCCAACAATTCAATAAATTTTTTGTCAAGATTAATCTTATTCTTTTCTTTTAAGTACTTCATTAAAGAAATTGTACAAGTTTGATTTCCTGAGTCGTAACCAAACTTAGATGCAATCGCTAAGAAACAATGATATATACAATAAAAACCCGCAGACATGGACCAATCAGAGAATCCAATTTGTTTAAATTTGGTTATTCCGCTAAAATTATGTTCTGCTTTAGCCAAATGTTTCCTTGCTTCCTCAAGGTTAGGATTACTTTTCAATAATCCTCGATGTTTTAATCGTTTGTTTAGCTTTTTACACTCTTCAACTTCTTTTTTAGCTTTATTCAAACACCATTGAACATGCTTAGATGATTGTGATATTTTTTAATATCTCCACATATTTATCCTGACCATAAATGATAATCGCATTTTTAACTATATCAATCATAGATTTATCTTTGTTTTTAAGATTTTCCAATAAATCCTGAGGAGTTAGCTTAATTGAGTGAAGTTTCTTAGGCAAAATTTCTTCTTTTTTCTTAAGAACTTTATTTACTTCTTTAACTTCGCCTCCTTTGATTACTACCATGATATCAATATCACGTGCTTGAGCATAATTTTTAATTACTGAACCAAACACCATGATAATCCTATCTTTTTTAAATAGTTCTTTGAATTCTTCTTTCCATCTTTTGAAGTTATTAGCTTCATCAGCAAGAAGGAAAACGATAAGCTGGTTTACGTAATTATTCTCAAAATTTAATTTATAAATTATTGATTTTCCTATTTTTTTGCTAATTACTAAATTCTCTTTAAGAAGCCTCTTAAATATCTTCTGAGCACCAACATGAGTGATTTTAAGAATTTTACTTATTGAATTAGCATTGTAAAAACTAGAAAAATCTTTAAATAGAATAAGTAAGATTTCTCTTTCTTTTTGAGTTAAAGATATCATAGTAACACCCAGTTACTATATAGAAACTATTAGTTACTATATAAAGTTTTCGAAAAAAAGATAAGAAATAATTTTATTAAATATAATCTCACAATTAAACCTAATCCTTTACCCCCTTATCCTCTTTAAAATCCAAGAACAAAATAAAAGGATAATGCAGAAAGCTTTATCCCTACGTTTTTTTTATAGAAGCTTTCTTTAGTTTGTTTTTATTGTTTTTAATTGGTTAGTTGGTTTGTTTAGCAGAGGCAAGTGTGAAATAAAAGATTTACAATTTTACTGAAAAATCTTATGTTTTTTCTAGCAAGTTTGATAAATGTCTATCCTAAAACTATAGATCACATATAAAAAAAAGACCATATTAGGCCCCATTTTGCAAAACAAAAGATTTATATACTATTGGTTCATATTTGAGACATATGGTTCAAAAAAGAGACAATATGGAATTAAATATAGTTGAGTTATTATTGAAAAAAGATAACTATATTAGAGGTATTGCTAAGGAATTAAACGAATCCCATTCCACCATATTTAGAAAATTGAATAATCTTAAGAAGGAGAATATAATTGATTCAAGAAGAGAAGGTAAAAATAAGATATTTTTTCTCAAACAGAATATCTTATCGCAAAGCTATATCTTACAAGTCGAATTGCATAAGTTAACAAAATTATTAAGGCACCATCCTAAATTGAGCATTATTTTTGAAGAAATTTTAAAAAAGACTGAAGAAAAGTTAATTGTACTTTTTGGTTCTTATGCAAAAGGATTAGCTAAAAAAGATAGCGACATAGACATTTATATTGAAACCAAAAACAGAAACGTTAAAAAAATTGTTGAAAACATACATTCAAAAATTAATGTTAAGATTGGAACTTTTGATATTAAATCTCCCCTAATCAAAGAAATTATAAAAAATCACATTATTATCAAAGGAATCGAGGTATTTTATGAGAAAAAATAATTTTTTGAATAATTTGAGAAATGAAGAAAAGCTAGAACTGGTTGAACCTTCTGAAAATATTTGTGATTCTTATTTAGAAAAATCTGCTAATTGTTTAAAATCTGCAAAATTGCTATTACAAAATAATCTGTATGAAAATTCTATAAGTCTATCCTATTATGCCATGTATAATCTTCTTACTGGCTTATTATTCAGAATCGGAATCAAATGCGAAAACCATGTGGGATCAATTTTGTTGCTTAAATTGTTATTTAAGGAGAATAAGTTGTTCAAACTTATTTCTGATGCAAAGAAGGAAAGGATTGATAAACAATATTATGTCACAACAGAAAAAGATGAGATTACAAAAGAAGTAGCAGATGAATTATTAAATGACTCTGAAGATTTTGTTTTGAAAATGAAATTAGCCATTAAAAATTTGAATAATGATTCTATTGATGATTTCAGAGAAAAATTTAGCGATTTAGTTGGCTGAATTAAAGAAGCCCATAAAGATATTGTGGACAACAATAATCTTAAAACTTTGCCTCTGCTAATAAAGCTTAAATCTTCATTAAATAATAAAAAGCTAACAAAGCAACGGCTAAAAAACTCATCCTTCCCTACGTTTTTCTTTTTAGAAGCTTTCTTTATTTTGTTTTTCTTGTTTTTAACTGGTTAATTGCTTTGTTTAGCAGAGGCAAGTGATAAAGTTTATCTAAGGGCGTTTTGAGAAGTATTTAAATAGTAGTTTATATATTTTTTAATAAAAGAAATCGAATAATTAATGTTTAAAAACAAAAAGGTGATAATGTGAAAATAAGGATAGTTTTAAGTGTAATTTTCCTACTATTGTTTGGTATATTTCTTAGTGGATGTGCAATAGGTCCAAAGGAAGGAAGCACAATCGATCAAATATCAAATTTAGAAGGGGAATACGTTTTAGATTTAGATAGATTTCTTGAAGAGTATGGCATTGCTTTTGAACAGTCTTATGATACTACTTTGAAAATAAATGATGGATTGACAAAATTCTCTGAACTTAGTTCTAAAAAAACAGCATTAAAAGATACAACAAATCAAATAAAAAATTTAGCTGACCAGGGTTTTTCTGAATCTAATAATAATCTTGAAAAAGAATACTTTGAATCTGTCAGTAAATGCTATACTGAAAGAATTAAAATTTTAGACAATACAGAAGAAGTTATTAAAAATTATCAGAAATCTCTTAGGTATCTGTTGCATGCAGCAGTCATTAAGAAAACTTTCAGTGAATTATTAATACAAATAGATAGTTATACAATTTTTACTGGAAAGGGAGATGTGGAAAATTCAATAAAAGTATTAAATGAAATTCTCTCTAAAATTAAAACTATCAAAGATTCAACAATAGCGGGAAAAGAAGAAATTAGTTTAAGATATCAAGATAAATTAATACAATGGGCTGACCAATATAATGAAATTATCGATTTATCAAAGCAGGGTTGGCAAAAAACTGGTTCGGAAAGAGAAACCTTATTTGCTCAGGCTGATGAGAAAGCAGCCAAAATGGGGGAGTCGTTGAATAGCGCTGAAGTTGAAGAGCAAGAAAAAAATTGGTATTATGAAAATATTGGAAAGCTAGATTCGGCTTCAGCCTCATCATTTAATGAAGCTAATAGACAATGCAACAAAGCAGCTGATAAATATAAAGAGTTATATTTACAGTGAAAATTAAATAATAATCCATTTTTTTAGGAAGTTATTTGGATAGAAAATTTAATTCTCAAAACGCCTTTAGATAAACTTAAACTTTGCCCCTGCTAACAAAACTATTAACTTCATTAAACAGCATAAAACTAACAAAGCAACGGCTAAAATTAAAATTTTTTTAAAAAAGTTTATAAAGGATTAATTAATTCTATCCTTAAAATGGAAATATCAGATAAATTTACAATAAAAGAAAATTTAAGAGATTTAAATATTGCAGCTACAATCACATATTTATGGGAAAATGATTTTAATGTCCATATAACAGAAGGTTATAAGATTATAAGACTAAACTCTAATTCCTCAGAAATTAAATTGCCATTATTTCAAAGAATAAGTTATATTCCAGAGATGCCAGGATTGGCAAATCCAGATAATAAAGATATTGGAAGAGCTATTGAAGTATTCTTTAACACTACTTCAAGCTCAATAAGAAGATCAAAGAGCCATAGTATAAAAAGATTAGAAGTAAAATTAATCGCCCCTATAACAGTTAGTTCTTCAATTGATTGTGAAATGAAAGTTATAGATACTAGTTCCATAAAAGACCTAAATGAATTAGTAGCAGACTTTATTTATTCAAAAGAAAAACTTTTTGAAGCACTTGATTTTCAAAAACAACAAAAATAAGAGTCTTTCAGAAAATTTATAAACTAATTAAAAGTATTACTTAGTATGATACTTGAAGAGGTGCTCAAGTTTACAGATGTTGTTAGACTAGACCATGAATCTTTTATCATACCAACTTTTCCTGCCGAAGTCAAAGACTATAGAATTGTAGATTTAATTGCTAAACTTACAGCTAAAGATATCCACACTAATTTTGAAGAATCTTACAGATTAATTTTAGTAAATGAAGATTTTAAAGCAATACCATTATCAAAACAAATTAAAGAAGAAAACTATGAATTAATATCCTACTTTCTAATAAATAAAACAATAATAAATGAATACACTAGTTATTGTTCTGCAAAAGAATTTCCAATAATTTCTGAAATAGAATTAATTAATTTTAAACCTGATGGAAAGCAAGCTTTGATAAGACCTAAAGGAATAGAAGCAAGAATAAAAGTTGAAGGTAATACAAAATATAAAGAAAAGATTTTTCAAGTTTATCTGGATATTAGAGAAGTTCTCCTAAACTGTAACTTAAATTTTTCTTAAAAAAGTCAGGAAAGCAGTATGACCATACATGTCATGGCTAGGCCTAATAATATTTTCTTTCACTAACCATTCTCGTTCAAGAACTTCTAATGTTTTAGAAACTAAAAATCCATTTTGCTTAGCTTCTTTAACCAATTGATCAACTTGTTTAATTGAAGGAAGATAAGTTACTAAAGTTCCACCTAATTTCAAGGCTTTTTTTGCATGCTCTAAAACTTGCCACGGTTCAGGAAGATCTAAAGTTATTACATCCAAATCTTTTTCATCAATCCCCTGATAAATATCTTTAAGCTTTAATTCAACATTTTTTAATCCAAACTTTTCAACATTTTTCTTAGCTAACTTATGATTACTTTCCTTAACTTCATAGCTTATCACTTTTTTAGCAATCCTAGCTAATGAACAAGTTAACAAACCAGAGCCAGAACCAGCATCTAAAACAATAGAATCTTTATCAATTCCAGAATAATATAAGATAATAGCAATATCTTTTGCCAAAGGCATTTGCGGACCACGTTTCATAAAAGCAGTTAAATCATTAAAATTAGGTTCTAACACAATAAACTCCTTATCTTTATTACTCTTAACTTTACCTTGCTTAATATCCTCTCCCTTAACTAAACCAAAGTTAGTATGTAAATCTCCTTCACGCCAAGCAAAGGTTTTACCTTCGCAGAGCAATAATTTCTTAATTTCCATGATTAAACCTGAACTCAAGGATTTTATAAAAGTATGGTTTTTTCTAAAAATCTTAGATAAAATTTATAAACCTCATATAATATCTTATATTTCGATATGCCAAAATTAATAGACCATAAAGGTATACTCCCTAGTCAGCTTAAAAGAGATGCGCCTTGTACTAAAAATATTAGTAAAAAGACTAGATATTCTATTGATAGCTTAATTGACAGATATATGAAATTTTTAGATAAAGCTAGAATTAATAATGAAGTAAATAAAGAAATAATGGATTTAGCAAAAGAAAAGAATTTTTTTAACAAAGATAAAAATTTCAAAGTAGAAAATTTAGATCAAACAGCTTTTGCTCTTGTAAAAATAGGAAGAAAACCAATAGAAGAAGGCATCAGGATTATTTATGCACATAATGATGTTCCTTGTTTACAAATCAAACCAGTCCCTATCAGAATGCAATGGGATCCAGATTTACAGCCACTGCATCTCGGGGTAGAGATGAGTGTTATGCCTTATGGTGGTGCAGTTCATTATCAATGGTTTGCGAGGGATTGTGAACTAAGGGGGTGGATTGTAAAAAATGGAAGAAGAAGAAAACTTAAGTTAGATGTTTATATCCCAGACATTAGCACGCACGTTGACTACAGGGGCAGTGACGAAGTGGATCAGGCTTTCTCTTGGGAAAATATTAGAGTTATTGATGGTAGTGATGGAGAAAAATCATTATTAGAATTCTTAAAATTTGAAAGCAGGATAGATTTTTCAAGATCAAAATTATATATTGTTCCTAAAACTCAAACTACAAAAATAAAAGGAGATTATATTGCAGGATATGGCCATGATGATAGATGTTGTGCCTTTACTGCAGTTGATGCATTCTTGTCAGCAAGAGCACTGTATACCACAATGGTAATTGGTTTTGATAAAGAAGAAATTGGAAGTGATGGAGATGGTGGTGCAAAAGGAAATTTTTTTGAGCAAATACTTGGCAGAACAATTGCTAAAGCCAGAAACATTAGTTTAGAGAAAGTTACATGGGGGCTTGTACAAAAAACAATCCAAAATAGTTATGCTTTATCTGCTGACGTTGATGTAGGAGCATCTTCATTCGAAGCAGAAAATAATGGCAATCTTGATTTAAAAAGTATGGGTAAACTAGGACATGGAGCTTTAATTTGTGCTTATGATGGCGCATGGGAATCTAATCAGATTTCTGCAACATATATGGACAAAATACTAACTATGATGAACAAGCAAAGAGTTAAAATTAGATACCAAGTAACTGGTAATCCGCATGATGCAGATAATGGTGAAGGTTCTGGAAGCCATGCAGAATATTTTACGAACAGAGGTATTCCAACTATTAATTTAGGCTTACCAGTCAGTGGATTACATTCTCATAGTGAACTTATTCATGGTGGAGATTTATATTGGATGAAAGAAGCCTATAAGACTTTTTTTGAAAATAAAATTAAATAATTTATTGATTATAAAATTTATCTATTTCTTTTTTAACATTTAAAGTAACTTCCATATTCCAATCTTTTGGGAAGCAATTAAAATAACTAGGCCAAACATATCTTTCATCCATGAAAACAATGATACCCTTATCTGTTGCACTCCTAATACATCTACCAGCATTTTGCATTGTTGTGATAATTGCAGGCATAATATAACCATAATCCCATCCCTTCCCATTTTTTTCATTATAATATTTTATCAACTCTTCTGTCTCCAAATCAGGTTTTGTTAATGGTAAACCTACTACCACAACAGATTTTAAAAAATCTCCAACTAAATCAATGCCTTCACCAAAACTACCTGCACTTACAGATAACAAAACTGCCCCTACATCTTTAAAAGATTTAAAACTATCAATTATCTCAGCCTTATCTTGTTTGGTTAATCCTGGTTCTTCTAAAAGAGTAGTTTTCTCACACAAACTTCTAAGATAAACATAAACATCATCCCTAAAGCGATAACTCGGAAAGAAGATTACACAATTTCCAGGAACATTATTAACTATAATAGCACATTCCTGCGCAATTTGTTCATACATTTTTTTACTTCTAGCAGTAAATTTTGTTGAAGTTTTTGGAACTATCAAATTTAACTTGTTCTCTTGCGGAAAAGGATTATCATATTCAGCTAATTGTGTGCTTTCATTAAATCCTAACAAGTCCCTATACATTTCAGTCGGCGTTAAAGTTCCGCTCATGACAATGATAGAATGAACATTTGTAACCAAGTCATTCATTGCCAAGCTAGGATCTAAACATTTATAAGAGAAATTCAAGTAAGGTTTTGATTTTGAAAATATTCTAGAAAAAATTCTTACAAAACTTTTATCAGGTCCTTTCCAAGATTCTAAAAAATTAGCAACACCATTTGCAAAACTTCTTTTTTTAGTTTCAATAATCTCTTCAGCAATAAACCTTAAACTTCCGCTCAACTCTTCAATTTCAACTATATTTTCAATTAATTGCATTAATTCTTTTTTTGTAATTAATCTCTCTTGTTTATCTAAAGATAAAGAAGAAGCTAGACTATCTATTTGATTTTTTAGTTCAGTCAACTGGTCAGCAGTTTCAAAATATTCAACAGCTTTAGCTTCTTTTATTGACTGCTCGAGCATGTATGTACTCATAGAAGTTGTTAACAATTTTCTAGCTCTTGCAGGCAAGTTATGACCTTCATCCATTATGATAATACAATTGTTTAATTCCAAATCTAATTTTTTTAACAAAGTATCTCTAATCCCTGGCTGCAAGAAATGATAATAATCAGCAATGACAACTTGAGCTTCTTTAGCCAATAAACAAGCAACTTCATAAGGACAAACTTTTAATTTACAACAAATTTGTTTTGCATCCTCAACATGTTTCGGTTCTTTTTTTAATTGACCAATTGCAGTTTGTGTTTCAAATGTTGGATGATTTTTTCTTTTCAGCCTCTTATAATAATCACAACTCCCTTTGTCTCTTAATTCTTTACAAAACTCACCAAATTCAGAAGCAGTTAAAATCGCAACGCCTTTCTGACAACACATCCATTTCTTTCCAACTAAATCTACTACCGAAAAATTAACATTATGTTTTTCTTTAATTTTTTTTAAAGTTTCAATTGCAATAACATGCTGGGTATGCCTCGATGTTAAAAAGAAAACAGTTTTTTTGTTTTCTATAGCATAAGCTAATGCAGGAGTTAAGGCAGCTGCTGTTTTGCCAATTCCGGTCGGGCAATGTGCTAACAAATGGGTTTTGTTTATTATGGCCGCTTCTACCTGCCTCATAAACCCTTTTTGCACAGGCCTAACCTTATCATATGGAAATAATGTTTGCATCTAGGCTTTTAAGAAAGGGTTACTTATAAAATTATTCTAAAAATTTAACTAAAGTCAAGTATTCCATTAATGCCGAACTTTCTTCAGAAAAATCTTTATAAATTAAATCTCTAGCATTTTCTTTTGTAAATTTATTAATAGAATAAGATTTAAAGATTTTATCTCCTAAATTATAACCTAAAAGGTAAATTAAATCATGAATATTTACAGACCCATCAATTTCTAAAACTATAATTTTTTGTAATAAAAAAGATAAACCTTCCAAAGCTTCTTTTGATTTTTCATATTCTAAATGTTCTTTATATAATTTGAAAACCGGTTTTTCTTCTATTTCTTTAGTTTCAAGGGGTTTTCTCTTCTTAATTAAATTAGATAAAAAGAAAGCCGTTGCTTCAGAAATACAATTACCATAAAATGAATCATAAAAAAGTTTTTTAGAAAAAGGTTTATTCAAATTACCATTACAATATTCATTTAAAAAATGAGAACTTTCTTCAGTCAAATGTTCCATATCAAATTCTTCCAAATATATTAGGTTTAATTCTTTATCAAACAAACTAGTCGCCCTATCCTTATATTCTTCAATTCTTTCTTCAGAAATCCCTTTATTTCTCATTTTTTCAAAATCAAGATAAATTTGAGGATAATCTTTAATAGGCACTTTAGGTAATTCTAACTCATTAGTTAATTTCCTTAAGATATGACACATAACCCCTTCCAAACCATGTAATCTTCTCATAAACTTGCCTTATAGAACCAATTTAAAAGCTTTACCTAACTTTCTTTGTTTTATCAAGTAATTCCTTAGTTTTTGATTTAAAAGTACTTACTATGTCTATTACGTATTTGCCTTCATCTAAACGATAAACCAAAGGTTTGCCTTTAAACAAATCAATCAAATCAATCTCGTATTTACCTGGAGCTGTGACCCTTATAGCTTCTAAATCCAAAACCAAAGGCTGATCTTCTTTTAATTGGTGACCCACAATTTCAAGAACATCCTTTTCCATCTGCTCTTTTTCTTTTTCAGTAAGAGAAGAAGTTATTTCTTGGGCTTTCTCTATATTTTCTTGTTTGATATAAAAAAAGAATTTGCCTGAACACTGACTACACCCATTAAGCAATTCTGCTGAACCATCAGAATACAAGGCTCCACATTTTACGCATTGGTGTGGCATTTTATTTTATGGTTGTCAATAACTCTATCTTATCAGGATTTCTCTTAATTTCCTTAATGACTGTTGCAGGACCAATGATAGTTAACCCATCTCTTGTGCCTACTAAAAATTTAACCAACATATTTTTTAATGTGTTTAACAATCTCGTATTTTTAGGATTTTCTGGGTAAATTGTACAAAGTTCTATCCCCTTAAATGTCTTGCTAACATGCTCCATTGTTTTCTGGATAAGCCATGCTTCTTCAGAAGGTTTTAATCTTCCCTGCATCAAGATTACTTTATCTTTCTTGACTATATCCAAAAGCCTATTTATTCTCTTTTCAGATTCCAAATTACTTATTTCGTCGTACGGAACAAACTGTAATGTCAATACCATTTTTATTTTACCACCTTGAACAAAGCTTCATAAAACTCTTCCATATTATTTCCTTGTTGAGCTGAAATCCCTACAACATTATACTGTGGGAATGCTGATTCAACAGACTTAATGTCAGACTTCTTCAAATCAATTTTATTCCCTACAACAAGAACCGGAATCTTTCTTGCAGCTAAATTTCCTATGATTGTAATATTAACCTGTGAATAAGGATTTATTGTAGCATCTAATACCACAACTACTGCGTCCATATCATCAAGCCACTTAATTGCATCAATAACACCCTTGGTAGCTTCTTTTGCTCTAATTTTTGCTTTTGCCTTTGGCATCTTAAACTTCAAAAAATCTTCATAATCTATCCTTGTTGCAATACCCGGAGTATCAATCAAATTAAATGACAAGCTTTTGCCTTTGTTTTCAACATTAATTTTTTCTTTAACTATGACTTCCCTTGTTTCATGAGGGACTGCACTTACAGAACTCATTTCTTCCCCTAACCAATCCTTACAAATTCTATTAGCCAAAGTAGATTTTCCAGCATTAGGAGGACCATATAACCCTAATTTAACATTCTTTTTTTTCTTTAAAATTTTAGAAAGTTTCCCTAAAAAGCTCTTTAATACATTTAACATTTATTTTCCTCTTTTAATGCTAATTACGTAGTAATTAAGCCAGATTTAAAAGCATTTCGGTAGAATTCTAATATTTTCTACGTCTTTCAGAAGAGATTACTTTCTTCAATGTCTCTATATCTTTCATTAATCTAAGCTTCTCAGTATCCATCTTTAATAATTCCTTAGCATACTGCTTTAATTCAAAATCTTCTTTCTTTATAGAAGAAGTTATTTCATATAATTTCTTTACAGCTTGATTAGCTTCTTTCAAAGATTCAACAATATTCTTTACTTCCGGCTTAATTTCTGTTAACTGTTCAACAATATTCTTTATAGGTCTAACTTGATTATCTAATTCTCTATGTAATTTAACATAAATTGAATCATATAGTTTATTATGATTTTGATTAAAAGTTCTTAAAGCTTTTTCAAACTCTTTTTGTAAATCTTTAATATTACAAAGATCTTTACTAAATTTATCAACATAATCTTGTTTTATCCCTTTAACTTCAGAAATATTTTGATTTAACTTTTTTATTTCTTCATGCAACAATTTTAAAGAATCTTCCTGTTTTTCTAACTTATCATTAACTTCAAACTCAAATTTCTTAATTTTTTCCTTTAATTCCTTAATTCCACTGATTTTCTCAAGCATAGCCTAGAAATACAGCCCCTATTTAATAATCTTACCTAAAAGTTTAATAATATCTAGAAAATACTTCCGATTATGTTAACTATAGAAGAGGTAGTTGAACTTTATGAAAAAGAAGGACTTGTTATTATTTTTAAACAAATTAATAAAAAATTTGGACCTAAAACATTAGCTGGAGAATATAATACTGAAAATAATTTAAATAATTCTACTAAACCTCCAGAAATAATAATTTATCAAAAGATGATAGAAAATCAAAAAGATTTAGAGATTACATTATTACATGAATTTATTCATGCACGAAATGATTTAATTTTAGAATTAGATAAAGAAAATGATACTGAAGTAGAAAAAGAAGCTGTAGAAACTTACAAAAAATCCCCCGAAGTTATTGAATTTATAAAAGACTTTTATTGTTTAAAAAAGCTTAATTTTAATCCCTAAATACAGCCCAAAACAAGCCAAAATTTTACACTTTCTAATAGCAAAATTTAAGCACTACAAGGCTTATAACCCTTGAATTTTAAGGTTTTAAACAGAAAACTTTTTAAAGATTTATTTGTTCTTAAATACAGATTTAAAGCCTTTTTTCTAGGCAAAATTTTGAGAGAAAAAATGACCCAAAATAGTCCGAATACTGCAAGCGAAAATAGCCAAAATAATAGCTATAAAGCTGAAAATATTACTGTCCTAAAAGGATTAGAAGCAGTTAGAAAAAGACCTGCAATGTACATAGGAGATCTTGGAGTAAGAGGCTTGCACCATTTAGTTTTTGAAGTTTTAGATAATGGAATTGATGAAGCTTTAGGTGGCTATTGTGATTATATAAAATTAATTATTCATAAAGATGGAACTGCTACAGTCATAGATAACGGAAGAGGAATTCCTGTTGATTTGCATCCTACTGAAAAAAAACCAGCTGTTGAAGTTGTAATGACCGTTTTACATGCTGGAGGAAAATTTGACAAAAAAAACTATAAAGTTTCTGGCGGATTACATGGTGTAGGAGTTTCAGTTGTTAATGCATTGTCAGAATGGCTGGAAGTTAAAGTAAAAAGAGATGGAAAAATTTATTTTCAAAGTTATCAACGAGGTGCACCTTCATCTGAACTAAAAGAAGTTGGTGACACAACAGAACATGGAACTGAAGTACATTTCAAACCAGATTTAGAAATATTTCCTTCAATAGATTTTCAATTTGAAATTTTCCATAACAGAGTAAGAGAACTTGCTTTCTTAAACAAAGGATTGAAACTAGAAATTGAAGATGAAAGAGATGGAAAGAAAAAAGAGTTTCAATATGAAGGAGGCATAAGATCTTTTGTTGAATATATTAATAAAAATAAAAGAGCACTTCATGAAGAAATAATTTACTTGTCCAAAGAATCTGAAGACATAGGTATTGAAATTGCCATGCAATATAATGATAGTTTTAATTGCAATGAATTTTCTTTTGTCAACAACATCAATACCATTGAAGGAGGCACACATGTTTCTGGATTTAAGACAGCGTTGACAAGAGTTATTAACAATTATATTAAAAAGAATAAATTAAGTGACATACCTCTTTCAGGAGATGATGTTAGAGAAGGTTTGTCTGTCATAATTTCAATTAAAGTTCCTGAACCTCAATTTGAAGGTCAAACAAAAACTAAGTTAGGGAATCATAATATAAAAGGTTTAGTTGATTCAGTTGTTTCAACAGCATTAACAGATTATTTTGAAGAACATCCTGGAATTGCCAAGAACATAGTTGGAAAATGTGTGTTAGCAGCAAAAGCAAGAGAAGCTGCTAGAAAAGCTAGAGAATTGACAAGGAGAAAAACATCCTTAAGTTCAGGAAGTTTGCCTGGGAAATTAGCTGATTGCCAAGAAAAAGATCCAGCCAAATGTGAATTATTCATCGTTGAAGGCGATTCCGCAGGCGGATGTTTTTCTGGAGACACTAAAGTTGCTTTAACAGATGGCAGAGATTTAACATTCAAACAATTAGTTAAAGAACATAAAAAAGGAAAAAAGAATTATTGTTATACTTTAGAAGAAAATGGAGAAATATCTATTGCTTTAATTGAAAACCCAAGATTGATAAAGAAAAAAGCAGAAGTGCTTAAAGTTATTTTAGATAATAATGAAAAAATTATTTGTACACCAGATCATAAGTTTAGATTAGCTGAAGGAGGATATATTCAAGCTAAAGATTTAAATTCAAAAATTAGTTTAGCTCCCTTATATCGTAAACTCTCTAAAAAATCTAAAAACATAACTATAGATGGTTATGAAATGATTTTTGACAATTCTCAAAACAAATGGTTATTCACCCATAGATTAGCTGACGAATATAATTTGATTAATAATTTTTATTCAAAGAACAAGGAGGATCATAGGCACCATTTAGACTTCAATAAATTAAATAACAATCCTGAAAATATTATTAGATTAAACAAAAAAGAACATTTAGAGCTACATCAAAAACATATATTCAAAACACTTTTAACAGAAGAAGTAAAATTAAAATCAAAAAATGTTCATCAAAGTCAAGAATTTAAAAATAAAATTAAAAAAATTATGAATTCTCCTGAAATGAAAAATTTACTTAGTGAAAGAGCAATAAAACAATGGCAAAACCCAAAATATAAACAATATATGAAAGAAAAATTCTTAGAATTTTATCAATCTAATAAAGAATATCAAAAATTAAATAATAAAAGATTAAATTTAGCACAACAAAAATATTGGTCATTAAAAGAAAATTGCCAAAAACAAGCTAAAAAGATCAAAGAATATTTTATTAATAATCCTCAAAAAAGAATTTTATTATCTAATAATGCAAAAGAACTATGGACAGATCAAGAACTCTTAAAATGGAGAAGTGAACAAACAAAATTACAATGGACTAGTGAATTCAGAGAAAAAAGGAAAAAATCATATAATAAAACTTACTTCCATAAATCTATTAGATTAATGAAAGTTCTTGATGATGAAAACAAATTAAGAGATTATGATAAATTTAGGGTTGCTTTAAATAATCACACATTATTAAGTTTTGAAGAATTTAAAAACAGATTTTTCAATGGAAATTTAACCTCAACTTTAGAAGCCATTAGAAATTATAATCACAAAATAAAGAAATTAATTAAATTAAGAAGAAAAATAGATGTTTATGATTTAGAAGTTAAAGGAACACATAATTTTGCATTAACTTCAGGAATATTTGTACATAATTCAGCAAAGCAAGGACGTTCAAGAGAATTTCAAGCAATTCTTCCATTAAGAGGAAAAATCATAAATGTTGAAAAAGCAAGGATAGACAAAATCTTTGCCAATAACGAAATCTCTATCATGATTGCAGCATTAGGTACAAGCATTGGAGAAGAATTTAATAAAGAAAAATTAAGATATCATAAAATTATTTTAATGACAGATGCTGATGTTGATGGAAAACACATTTCTTGTTTATTATTAACATTTTTCTATAGATACATGAAAAAACTAATTGAAGACAAACATGTTTACTTAGCAATGCCACCATTATATCGGATAAAAAAAGGCAAGAGTTTAGTATATGTTTATTCTGATGAAGAAAAAGATAAAGCTGTAGAAGAAATGGGGCAAGATTCAAACATTCAACGTTACAAAGGTTTGGGTGAAATGAATCCTGAACAACTTTGGGAAACAACAATGGAACCAGTACACAGAATGTTAAAACAAATTACTATTGAAGATGCTATTGCAGCAGACGAAATGTTTACCACATTAATGGGAGATGAAGTTGAAGCCCGAAGACAATTTATTTTTGAACATGCTAAGGAGGTTAAGATTCTCGATGTCTAATATTAAAGCAATCATTTTTGATTTTGACGGAGTTTTTGTAGATTCGCTTAGTTGCATTCATCAAGCTTATAATTATTTATTTGACAAAACAAGAAGGCCAAGAATTGAATCTTTAGAAGAATTCAAAGAGTTCATGACCATAGATTTTGACGAAACATACAGAAAATTAGGAATCATAACAGAAGAAGAAAAAACTGAAGCTAAAAGATACGTTCAAGAATATTTAGACAAAAATTATTTGGAGACGCCTGTTTTTCAAGAAATGGTAGATTTTACAAAAACCTTACCACATAAAATGGGAATTGCCTCATCTGGCAAAGAATATTTAATTGAAATAAAATTAAGAAGGATGGATTTATTATATAAAATGTTCAGCATTATAGGAAGTACAAAAGTTTCAAAATTAAAACCTCATCCAGAATCAATAATAAAATGTTCTAAAAATTTAGGAGTTTCTTTAGATAACATTCTGTTTGTAGGAGATACTTATGTAGACATGAGGGCAGGAAAAGCTGCAAATATTGCTATGACTATTGGTGTTGATTGGGGCTTTGAACCTGCTGAAAAGTTATGGTCGGAAAATCCAGATGGAATTATTTCAAAACCTATTGAATTATTGAATTACCTATAAAAATGGCCGAAGGCATAAAAACAAGATTAATTGAAGATGAAATGAAAGAGAGTTACATAGATTATGCTATGTCTGTCATTGTAGGAAGAGCTTTGCCAGATGTCAGGGATGGATTAAAACCAGTTCATAGAAGAGTCTTGTTTACAATGCAAGAACTTTCTTTACAACATAATAAACCATTCAAAAAAAGTGCAAGGATAGTGGGTGATTGTTTAGGAAAGTACCATCCGCATGGAGATTCTGCTGTATATTTTACTTTAGTAAGAATGGCTCAGGACTTCTCATTAAGATACCCTTTAGTAAACGGACAAGGTAATTGGGGAAGTATTGATGGCGATTCTGCAGCAAGCATGAGATATACTGAAGCAAAAATGGAAAAGATTGCTGAAGAGATGTTAGTAGATATTGACAAAGAAACAGTTGATTTCATACCTAATTTTGATGGGAGCATGCAAGAGCCAACAGTATTACCTTCAAGAATTCCTAATTTATTAATCAATGGTTCAACAGGAATAGCAGTTGGTATGGCAACAAACATCCCGCCACATAATATTATTGAAATAACAGATGCAACCTTACTTATGCTTGATAATCCAGAAACTTCAACTTTAGAACTATGCGAAGTAGTTAAAGGACCAGACTTCCCTACAGGCGGAATAATCTGTGGCACAGCAGGAATAAGAGCTGCTTACAAGCACGGCAGAGGAAAAATCAGGGTAAGAGCTAAAGCTGAGATTGAAGATAACGGAAAAAAGAATAGAATTATTATCACAGAAATTCCTTACATGGTAAACAAATCTTCTTTAATTGAACACATTGCAGATCAAGTTAATGAAAAACTAATTGACGGCATTTCTGATATAAGGGATGAATCAGACAGGCAAGGAATGAGAGTTGTAATTGAACTTAAAAAAGAAATCAACCCGGAAGTTGTCTTAAACCAATTATACAAACGTTCAGCAATGCAAACCACGTTTGGAATAAACATGCTTGCACTGCACAACAATCAACCAAAAGTTATGGGGATAAAAGATCTTATTACATATTTCATTGAACACAGAAAAGAAGTTATTATCAAACGTTCAAGATACGAGTTAAGAAAAGCTGAAGAAAGAGCACACATTTTAGAAGGATTAAAAATTGCTTTACAAAATATTGAAGAAGTTGTACAACTAATTAAAAAGTCTGCAAGCACTAACGATGCAAAATCAATCTTAATGCAGTCATACGAACTTACAGAAGTTCAGACGCAAGCAATCCTAGACATGAAACTGCAAAAATTAACTTCTTTAGAACAAGATAAATTGATTAAAGAAATTAAAGATTTATTAAAACTAATTGAAGATCTTAAAGATATTCTTGCTTCAGAAAAAAGAGTTATAAACATTATTAAAGAAGATTTAGTAGAAATAAAACAAAAATATGGGGATAACAGAAGAACAGAAATTACAGAAGTGCAAGACGAAATTGAAACAGAAGATTTGATTCCTGAAGAAGATGTTGTAATTACTGCAACCTATTCTGGTTATATTAAAAAGCTTCCATTAGAAGAATACAAACAACAAAGAAGAGGCGGCTACGGAGTACAAGGTGCAAAAACAAAAGAAGAAGATGTTATTGAACATTTAATTACTGCTTCAACTCATTCAACAATATTATGTTTCAGCAACAAAGGAAAAGTTTATTGGTTAAAAGGATTCCAAATACCTACGGCATCTAAATATTCTAAAGGTAAGGCAATAATTAATTTGTTAAGATTAGATAAAGATGAAAGAATTAACACAATGATTCCTTTAAAAGAATTCCATAAAAAACATTATTTGATTATGGTTACTAAAAAAGGCTTAATTAAGAAAACAGAATTAGAGAGTTATTCAAATCCAAGAAAAGGAGGCATAATTGCAATCAAGCTTATGCCCAAAGATGAACTAGTACAAGTTAGATTAACTCCTGGGCATCTTAAATTTGTTGTTGGTTCTAAAAAAGGTCAGGCAGTACGTTTTGATGAAAAAGATGTTAGAGCAATGGGAAGAAATGCTGCAGGCGTAAGAGCAATCAAATTAGGTAAAGATGACCAGGTTATAGGTTTAGAGGTTGCAGTAGAAACAGCTACATTGCTTACTGTTACAGAAAATGGTTATGGTAAGCGTAGTCCTATTCCTGATTACAGATTAACTAAACGTGGTGGTAAAGGGGTTATCAACATTAAAACTACTACAAGAAATGGCCATGTTGTTGGAATAAAAACAGTAATGGATCATGATGAAATTATATTGATTACACAAAAAGGCATTGTTATAAGAATGTCTGTTACAGATGTTTCAGTAATTGGCAGAAATACTCAAGGTGTAAGAATTATGAAGTTAAGAGAAAATGATAAAGTTAAAACAGTTGCCAGAATAATTCCTAATGACGATTAAGGTCTTATCCACTTACATTCATAATATGTGACAGAACCTTCTTCATCTACAATTCCTAATAATAATCTCTTTCTTGTACTATGTGCAACTCTATTTTTTGCTGCATACTCATACCAAGTTAAAGAATCAGTTTCATATACAGGATAAACTACCCATTTTGCATGGTCTTCTCCTGGCTTTACTCCACGATCATAAACTCTAAAATCAGCTCCAAACTTTAAAGCAGTCTTGACAATATAACCTCTATTCCTTAAATCTTTAAAAACACTATACCTAATCCAAAAGTTTGTTTCTACTTTATTAGCTTTTTTCAAAAAAGTTTCCAAATCCATATCTTTCTTACCATCCATAATAATCATTTTGCCTCTTTCCAGCAAATAAAGAGCTTCATTCAAAGAATACTGGAACTTATTACCCTCTACAGTACCATATCTGCTTTTATCATATAATTCTCTAGTCAAATTAGAACTATCTGCCAAAACCCTTTCTTTTGCAAAAACAGCTTTAATTTTGTCTTCATCAGCTATTTTCTCTGTTTTTTCAACTTTTTTTGAAGGCATTTTAGATATAAAATCCTACTTAAAAGAATATAAAGCTTTCCCTAAGCTTTTTCTCTATCCAAACAAGATGCCGTAGAGCATTACTATTACCATGGCAGATATCATAAATATTGTCCCCATAGCTAATTGTATCTGTTTTCTTGCCAGATAAGTTCGCTCTCTATCCATCCTAAATCTTACATATCGCATTTAGTATACACACCCTCTACTAAATATAAGGTATTATAGATTAATAAACATTTAGTAGTTAGAATATATAATAAATAATAGATATGTTAAAGAAAATAAAAAAATTATTTGGCATCTCTGATACCTTCATCACATATGTTAAAGATAGCTTCACTATCCGGCAAATATTCTTTATAACCCTGAATCATCTCGGTTTCATAGTTTTTACATTCCTTTTGCTTATCGAATTTTAATTTTGTATTGATTATTTCATTATTTACAATTTTAACTTCAATTAATTCTTTTTCTTTAGAAATTTCACAAGAACAACTAGGTATGTTCCATTGGTCTGCAGTAAAAATAATAAAATGAAACCCTAAAGAAAATAACAATGTTTTTTTCAGATTAATATTGCAATTTTTAATTCTGTTAAATAAACCCCTAAACAATTTGCATTAACAATTCCTTTTTAAACCTTACCATTACAATAATTCTATTCAAGAAATAATTATTTTCTTTTTATTGTTGACTGATAAAAATCCTTGCAATATAAATAAAATATTTTTGGCCTAGACCAAGCTCCTAAATAAAAACCTATATCTTCTAATTTTGAATTTTTTCCCCTCATAACATCACTAAAATAAGTATCTGCTTCAGGGCTACACATTAAAACTCCATCAGATTCAAGAGAAATACAAACTTCCTTTCTTTTTAAATCTGAAGATTCTCTCCCAAGTTGAAATCCCTTTATTAAATCTTTAAGACTCATCTATCTTTCTTTGTTATTAAAGTTTATAAATCTTTTTAATTAAAGAAAATAAAAAAATTATTTGGCATCTCTGATACCTTCATCACATATGTTAAAGATAGCTTCACCATCCGGCAAATGCGGACTATCAACTAATTTCGCAACTCTAGTACCAGCTTTGCCTCTTCTTAAATAAACTCTTGTTTGTGAATTATGTCCTACTATATTTCCACCAATAGCAGCAGTAGGGTCACCAAAGAAAACATCAGGCTTTGACATAACTTGATTAGTTACATACACACAAAGTTTATTCACATCAGCCAGTTTCATCAAAGTATGCATGTGCTTGTTTATCTTTTGCTGCCTTTCCGCTAATGTCCCTCTACCACAATTATGAACTACTACACTATTTAAAGCATAAGATTGATCTTTTTCAATTTCTAAATTATATACATAACCATTATAGTTCATTTCTTCTATTTTTCTTATTGGAATAAAAGCATAGTTTCCATCTATCCAGCCATTATTATAGCTATATTTCCTTTTATTAAGGATAGTATGATTCTCAAGACCCAAGAATTTAGTAAAAAGTCCTATTTGTTTTCCAAAAACTTCAACAATATACTTAGGTTGTGGACGGTTATTGTTATCTGCACGCAAGCATGGCAAAATTCCAAGCCTTAATACTATTTGCTTAATTTGTTCTGCCAATAGCCTTGAGACAGTGTCAAACCTATATCCATCACGGCTAGTTGTCCCATCTCCTCTCCAATGTCCTTTTATTATCTCTTTCTGCTTATCCTTTGGCAAGAAAAGCATCCACTGAGGCATACTTTTATTTTCCGCTCTTTTTCCCAACATATTCTCAAAAAATTCTGCCAACACTTTATGAGAAAAAACAACCCTATAACTATTTCCTTCCACATAGGCTTTATTGACATTTACTTTAAAAAGCTTTTTCATTATGCTTTCAACATCAGTAATATACTCTTTTTCTTTTGTGTTAAAGGTGAATATTACCTGATGGTCATTCGTATGGCCTTCTGCAAGAAAATATCCGAAAAGCCTCATAGAATCTTCATTCACAGGGACTTTAAGACTTAACTCAATAATATCTTCTCTTATTTTCTGCTTTCCTTCCACCCATTGGTAAACAGTTGAAACTGGCAGATTATGTTTCTTAGAGATTTCAACTATTCTACCTTTTTCAGGTTTCAAATGATAATCCCTAATAACTTCTTCATATAACTCCTTTTTATGATAACCTTTAACTTTTATTTTTCCATTTTGTATTTTATATTTTTTTGTATCTACATAATCTCCAATATCTATAAAATCTAGGTCTTTAGTGTCTTTTATTATTGGATAAGCTAAATAATCCCCTTTCTCTAAAGTTCCAGCCATTATCCAATCAGGACCATATCCTTCAAAAAGCTTATAATGATTTTTACTTTTAAAAGTTTTCAAATAATTTATTTCATCCCTAGCTTTATATTTAGATTTATTTTTATACCAACTATTCCTTATTGTTTTAACTGCTAAAACTGTATGGTCTGGTGTTAATGTAAATGCACCAAAATAAGCTGGTTTAATTTTAACTATGCTTCCCTTATAATTAATTTTATTAGTGCTTAAAACTTTAGAAAACTGACCATTGCTAGTTAAAACTTTGTTTCCTTCTTTAAATTCAGTAACCTTTTTTATAGAAGGATTTCCTATGACATCCATATCTGGTGTTATGCAAAACTCAGCCCTGAAATGTGCCATTAAACTATCAACAATAACTAGCCTTACAGGAACACCTTCTTTAATCAAATCTTCAATTTTTTCTGAAATTAACATTTGATGATCCGAATTATAAGCCCTGACACATTTTATGTTTCTTAAAGTTTCCATTGGATCTACACCGCAAGTTTTAGCAATTTGAACAATTCTTTCTGGTCTGAAAGTGCTTTCAGTATCAATCCAGACAACTGCACCTTGTTCACCACCTTCTTCAAAGGGCTGCTGTGCATTTACTGCAAGTTGGTGCGCCAAAGCAGATTTACCAGAACCAAATGGTCCATAACATTCACTAATACTTCCAGTTTCAAAGCCTCCACCGATTAAGTCATCAAACATCTTGCTTCCAGTACTTATTCTTTTTACTTGTTCTCTTTTCTTCAACAATTCTTCACCAGTTTCAAAACCCATGTTCATATTATTTCTTGCAGAATTAATTATTTTTCTAGCAACACTCTCTCCAACCCCAGCAGCTTCAACCAATTCACTAGGCGTAGCTACAGCAATAGCCATCAAATTATCATAACCAGATTCATTTAATTTTTCAGCAGTTGCAGCTCCAACTCCCGGCAAATCACAAATAGTCATTTCTTTTTCTTCTTTTTTATTCATCTTCTTCCCCCTCATTTGCAAATAACATATCTTCTTGTAATTTATTTAATAATACAATAGCTTTAGAAATATCTCCTTTTCTTAAATTAATAGTTTCTTCACGCCAATTTCCGGAATTCTTATCTTTCCAGCTTCTTTTTAAGTTAGCAGTTAAAAAACTAATAATCCCACTATTACCCATATCTTTTTCATTTTTCCATATAACTCCAGAAAAACTTCCTATCCTATATTGTTTGATGGGCCTGTTTGGTGGCACGCCATGTGCATTTTTTGTCTCCATTTTTCATTCCTCCTTTGCTATTCGCATTTTATTTCAATCGTACCTTAAGGAAGGTGTCTTAGCAGACCAAGATCCCGATACAATAAGGTAATAACCATAATTGATTTATAAACTATTTGCGCATCTTTGTCAAATGGCAAGTGGTTCTTTGTGTGTTAATATTAGTTATCTGCCATGAAACAGAACTAGTATTTATTTTTTTGCTCGGTTTTCTGCACATTTTTCCGGCATTGTTGAAAATTAAGAAATTTAGTTCAACAAATAATTTATTCTTTTCTTAATATAAAAAATACAATTAAACCGACAACACCTAATAAAACTAAAGCCCCTAAAACATACCACAAAGTGTAACTCTTTTCTTCTACTGGTTCTTCAATAACTTCTTCAACTGCTTCCTTAACTTCTTCTTTTTGATTTACAACTTCTTCTTGCTCTTCTATAACTTCTTGTTCTTTAAAAGAAATTGCAAAGTCACTAAAGCCAGGAGTTTTTGCTTTGAAATAATATTTGTTATCATCTTCTGAAACTAAACTGGTTTCTAATTCATTCCAAGAATCTGTATATCTTAATAATAAAATGTTAGCCGCTTCACTATTATTCTCTAACCATGTTTTTTCAACATCAAACTCTATCTCAGCTTCAACAATGTCATCATCAGTTATTTGATAAGTAATTATTTCAAAATATTTGTAAACTTCTTTTGAATACTCATTTGAAACTGAATCTTTTTCCTTAACTTCAATTTGTACATTATCTAAATCTTTATTTGCCTTGACATTAACTTTTTTCACAATAGTATTATCTCCAAGGTTAAATTCAGTTTTTTCATTTGCATTAATTTTAGCAACTATATGCTTGGCTTTAGGTAATGAACTAGGACCACTAGAAGCTACACAAAATCCACAATCTGCCTGACAACTTGAACAAGTTTCACTGCTTTCACAAGTGCCGTCGCCACAATCTTCAACATTAACAACAGTTAAAGTAACATTATTAGAAGCCCTTAAAGAATTATAACTATCATTTGCATAAAAAATGATTGTTCTTGCACCATACCAGTTTGCAGTTGGAGTTAAAGTTACAATATTAGTTGTTTCATTTATGCTTACCCCTATATTTGCTCCAACATCCCAAGTATAATTCAATTCATCATTGTTTGTATCATTAAAGTATAAAGATAAATTTAAGGTTATTGCAGTGTCTTCATTCCAAGATTGTGCAGGAATGGTGGTATGATTATTTGGTTTGAAGTTGAAGCTATAAATATAAACACTGCCAGTATAAGTATCTGCACTTCCACTTAAATTTGAATAAGATGCAGTAACAACTAATTCATTAAGGCTATCATTGTTAAAATCACCTATTATAAAATAAGCACCATAATGAAGAAATTGTTGAGAACCATTCAAAGTTATGTTTGCATCATTTGTCGTACTGCTCCTGAAACCAGTTTGTGAAGCATAGAAAATATAAAGCTGGCCTGTCTCATCTGTTGCACCGCCACTAAGATTCTTATACTGGGCTCCGACAATCAAATCACTCCTATTGTCCTTATTAATGTCTGCCAATTTAATAATATAAGAGAGATATCCTGGCGATGTACCGTTTATAGTTACATTCGCACTATCCTCATTACAACTCCACAATCCATTTGCATTAGCATAGAATATTTTAATCTGGCCAGTATAATCTCTAATTCCATAACTTAAGTTTTTAGCAAATGAAGAAGTTATTAAATCTACATAACCATCATTATTTACATCTTGTGCAAACATCCCATATCCCAAATAACTCTCAGAAGTTGCATTAATAGTAACATTAGCTTGGGTAGCAGTATATCCTACTAACCCATTAGATGTACCATAAAATATGCTTATTTGACCTTCTCTACCTAAAGCTCCTCCACTAAGATTTTTCCGATAAGCACTTACAGCCAAATCATTATAATTATCATTATTAAAATCCGCAACAACTATATCTGACCCAAAACGTCCCGGCGATGTGCCGTTTAATGTAATATTTGCATCATCTGAAGTTCCGCTATTCAATCCAGAACCATTTGAAGCGCCGTAAAAAACATAAGCCTGACCAACATCATCATTAATGCCTCCTGATAAATTTTTAACAAAAGCTGAAACAACTAAATCATTAATATTATCGTTATTAATATCATCAATCATTAAAGCAGTTCCGAAACCGCTAAGAGAAGTACCATTAATTGTGACATTAGCCTGGTCTGAAGTATAAGGATGCAAGCCATCTGAACTGCCATAAAATATGCTAATTTGACCAATATTAAAAGTTCCCATAGGGCCACCACTTGTATTTTTAACATAAGAACCAACTACTAAATCAATATAAGTATCATTATTCAAATCTGCTGATGTTAAAAAACTACCAAATCTTCCAGGCGATGTACCATTTAATGTAATGTTAGCATTATCTGTAGTCATGCTATGAAATCCCGCAGAACTGCCATAAAAAAGATAAACCTGACCCCAAAAATTTAAAGCTCCGCCGCTTAAATTTTTTCCATTAGCTCCAATTACTAAATCTAAATAGCCATCATTGTTAAAATCATTTGTAGTCATATATGAATCACCAAATAAACCTGGTGATGTTCCATTAAAAACTGCCATTTGTACTACTGCTAAATTATCTCTTTCTAAAACTCTATCTGTTGGAGTTACTGCTACAACTAAGAGAATACTTAATAAAAATATTGCTGATAAAAAGATTGTTATTAGCTTTTTTATAATCCCACCTCTTCCCAAATAACATTTAACCAAAATTAATATAAAAATGTTTCTATCGACAGCTTTAAATATTTTTAAATCTTAAATTTTTTCTATGCCGGGGAAAAAGAGGTTTGATTATCCAGATTTAGCCCTATGTTCTATAAAGCATATGAGAAAAAACCCGGTATTATTTTTGCCAGATTTAATTTTATTTTTAATAACTTTTTTCATAACAATTATTTTTTACAAATATAGCGGTCTTTCTGTTTTATTATCTGAAATATTAACTGTGGAAGCAAGAACCGAATTAATTAAAATGTTTTTATCAGAAAACTGGTTACAAGTTTTAGTTTCAGTTTTGATCTTTGCCTTTGTTACATTCATTTTAGGAGTAAGTACTGAAGCAATAAAGTTTACAATGATTAAACAAGTAATTTTGAAAAAGAAAGCCTCATTACAAAAATCTTGGCATGATCGAAATAATTACTTCTGGAAGATTGTTTTAATGAAAGTAATGATTTTCTTGTTAGTTTTAGTTGCTATCTTTTTACTTTCTATTTTTTCAATGACATTATTTACTATTAGCTCAACTTTTGGTGGCTTTTCATTAACTTGGTTAGCTTCAATATTGGCGCTTATAGTTTTTGTTTTTTTTACTTTAAGTTTATTGTTTAGGTATGCTATTTTGTTTTTAGAAAATAAAAGTGCTGGTAAGACAATTAAAAACTCTTTTATATTTTTTAAGAAAAATAAAAGGCATACATTTAATGTTTGGCTTATAACTACTTTGATTGGAATTGTATTTGGTATTTTGGCTGCTACTACTAGTATTTATTTAGCCCAACTACAAGTTTTAACAAATGTAATGATTATTATTTACATTATTTCTTTCATGAGTTCGTTTGCAGCTTTTGCGATTCGCATACTATTTACTATTTGGTCGCAATTGTTTATTTTTGAGAATTATAAGAACAAGCCTTAATCTTTATAATTAAGAAAAAGGATGTAATGGTCCTAATTTATTTTTATATATAGTCTTTTTTAGTAAAACTCTTCTTTTTTTCTATTAAATATAATTTGTTTTTAAGATTTAATTTATTATTATCTAATTTTTCTCTCCTTTTCATTAATTTTTCATGCCTTTTTTTAAGAACTTTATCAACTTCTTCAGGCAAAATTTTCTTTAATTTTTTTGTTAATTTAGACATTGCTTGATTAAGAGATCTTAAAGTAAGATTACAATTATGAGGATGTATGTTCAAATTATAATGATAAATAGGTACACCACTATAATTCTCAATTGAAATAGAAGTTTCTAGTTGAGAAGTTCCATATCTCCCAAATAGAGGAGGCCTATAAATAATATTTATCTCTTTATTCTCAAACTTAATCCTTAGTTCAGTACCTCTATATTGTAATGAACTAACCCTGAATTTACAATATTCAAAAAATTCTTCTCCTTGATTAAAAAAATCTTCTCCTTTTATAATTCCAAACTTAAAGAGATCAGAAAACTTATTATGTAATGCTCTTCTCCTATCAATATCATTATCATTCAAATTAAAATCAGCAAGGTTTTTAGTAGAACTATATACATTAAATAAACAATCAACTTCAATATCATCGTCATTTAATCCAATAAAATGTTTTAAATATTCTACCATAATAGTTTTTTCTAATTTAGCAAGATTTTGGGACTTCTCTTTAAATTCTGTCCAAGATTGAATATTATTTTTTTCTGGATTTATCTGTGGGAAATCAATCGATAATAAATTTTTATATATTTTCCCTAATTCTTTCCTAATTTCATCAAAAGTTTTATCCTTTTTCGAATCTTCAATAACAACCTTAGATTCTTCAACTTCATCACCTAACAACCCTTTCTTCTTCAATAACTTCCTAACTTCAGTTGCTGACTGATACCTTTTCTCAGACAAAGGATGTAACATTTTCTCTAATATCTTTTTAAATTCTTTAGAAACTTCTAAATCTTCAGGTAAGCTATAAGGTTCACTAAAAAATCTTTTTTCCATAAGATCTTCAGGAACTTTACCATATAAACATTCCAAAGCAGTAATTGCTAATGAAAATAAATCACTTGAAGGTATTTCATCACCCCCAAATAATTGTTCTCTAGGTATATATTTCCAAGTACCTTTCAAATCCATATTAGTTAAAGTATCTTTATGGTCTTTAGCAACACCAAAATCAATTAATTTAATCTCGTTATTACCAGTAACCATAATATTTCCAGGCTTAATATCTCTATGAATTATGGGGGCATTTATTTCGGGATGTTTTTCAGGATCATGCAAATACTCTAAAACTTCTAAAACCTGGCCCATAATTTCAACTGTTTTTTTCTCATCTAATTTTTTCTTATCTTTCAAAATATCAGCCAAAGATTCTCCTTCAAAATATTCTCTAATTGTAATAAATTTGCAACCATCAGGCAATTCAAACCTTTTGTACATCTTAGGAATTTGAGGATGATCTAATTTAGCTAATAAATCAGATTCTCTTTTAGGAACTTTACCATTATGCAAATCATCAGCTAAAACTAAAGGAGTAGAATAAACCTTACCTACAGCTTTATTTCCTTCAGCATCTTCTAATAACAAAGCAGCACCTTCTCCACCTTGACCTAATACAGAAACAATCTTATATTCTCCAATATTGCCTTCTTGAAACTCAGAATAAGCTACTGGCTTTATTTCAAATTCTTGAATTTCTTCAAAATCTTCCCTTACAACTACTTCTTCTAATAGTTCCATTTTACTTGAAATTTCGAGAATTTATCTATTTATAAACTTTGCTAATAATAACTAATAAGTGGTTAAAAATTAACAAAAACCTTGAATATAACCATTACATAAATGCCATATATGTTACAAAAATGTAATAGTCATCGGAGTAATATTTAAGTTATTTATCCATAACCACTTGACAACTTGACAAACACGCTTAAAGTATTTAAATAGTAAATATCACCCTATTTATCAATGGTTGAAAAAAATAAGATTGTTGTTTTTCAAGATAGAAAAATTCGAAGGATTTGGTACAAAGAAGAATGGTATTTCTCTGTAGTGGATATTGTTCAAGTATTAACTGAAAGCCCTACTCCTAGACAATACTGGGGAAAAATTAAGGATAGAGAATTTCTTCAACTTGAACTGTCCCCAATTTGGGTACAGTTGAAATTAGAAGCTCCAGATAGTAAATTAAGACTAACAGATTGTGCAAATACCAAAAATATGTTCAGGATAATTCAATCAATTCCTTCTAAAAAAGCAGAACCTTTCAAACTATGGCTTGCACAAGTGGGCTATGAAAGAATAGAAGAGATTGAAAATCCAGAATTAGGACAAAATAGAATCAAAGAATATTATGAACTTAAAGGATATCCAAAAGAATGGATAGATAAACGATTAAGAGGAATAGCAATAAGACAAGAATTAACAGATGAATGGAAAAATAGGGATGTTAAAACCGAAAAAGAGTTTGCAATCTTAACTAATGAAATTAGTAAAGCAACTTTTGGAAAAACAGTTGGAGAGTACAAAGAGTTCAAACAACTTCAAATAAAAAATCAAAATTTACGAGACCATATGACTGACTGGGAACTTATTCTAACAATGTTTGGAGAAAAAGCAACAACAGATATCACTAAGGAAACTAATTCACAAGGATTTGAAAAATGTAAGGACTCTGCTAAAGAAGGTGGACAAGCTGCAAATGAAGCAAGAAAAAGTATTGAAAAACGTCTCGGAAAATCAATAATTTCTAAAGAAAACTTTTTACCCAAACAAAAAGAGAAGAAAAAACTCAGACCTTAACAATCATAAAATCCTTAGCAGTATCAACATTCTTAAATGTCTTTTTAGCTTCTTCTTTCAACTCAGAAACAGACTTATAACGCTGACTAAAGTGTGTTAATATTAATTTCTTAACATTAGATTTCTTAGCAATAGAAGCAGCCTGACTTGAAGTCATATGAAAACATCTTATTGCTCTTTCCTTAAACTCATCAGCCAAAGTAGCTTCACAAATTAATAAATCAGAATTACTAGCTAACTTAACCAAATCATCAAAAGATTTAGTATCTATAATGTAAGTTACCTTCTTGCCTTTAATTAAAATAGTAGCTTTATCAGCTTTAATCTTCTTACCTTCCCAAACAATATCTTCACCTTTTTGCAATTTCTTCAAAATAGGATTTTTCTCTAAACCAAACTTTTTCAAATAAGTTAAATTAATTTTACGCTTATCTTTCTCAATAAAACTAAACGCTAAACCAGGAGCAGAATGTTTAGTAGGCAAAGCTTCTAAAATAAACTCATCATTCTCAAAAAATACCCCTTTTACAACATCATTAACTTTAACTTTAATTTTAGCTTCAACCATAAAAGAGCTCATCATTTTTTTCAAAAAAGCCTTACTACCTTTTGGACCATACAACTCTAAAGTTCCAGTATAACTAGAAGTGGCCATAGTTTGCAATAAACCAGGCAACCCTAAAACATGGTCACCATGCCAATGGCTTATCAAGATTTTAGTTATTTTGGTAGATTTTAATTTAGCTATTCTTAATTGCCTTTGAGTGCCTTCACCACAATCAAACAAAATCCCATGATTCTTATAACTAAGAAAAGTAGCGCTATGATTCCTCTCAATAGTAGGCACCATTGAACCAGTACCTAAAAATGTGACTTCCATAGTCTAAAAATGCCAAAATGTTTTTAAATAGTTTTGGATTTAATACAAATAACCTTAAGGAGGTATGAAAATGGTAAAATTATTAAGTTTGGCATTGGCTATAGGGTTAAGTGCTGTAACTGCAAACGGAATGAATTTTGAAAAGAAATATACACTTACTACAGAATTTGGTTTTCCAGTAGATGTTAGCGTTGTAACCACAGATTTAGACAATGATGGAAAAATAGATATGTTATTGGGTTCACCAGCTGGCATATTAAGAGCTGAAATGGAAAAGGATAGATTTGAAAGTAAAGGCTTAATCTATAAATTTGAAAATAATAAAAATCCTAACATGAGAGTAGGTATAGATGTAGGCGACTTTAATCAAGACGGTTTAAAAGATGTCGCATATGCAACACCTGAAGGAGTAAGAATTTTAGAAAATATAGGTAACAATAAATTCAAAGATCTTGGTTATGTAATTAAAAATGATAATATGTTTGTTAGTGCAGATGTCCATGTAGCAGATGTTAACAAAGATGGTAAAGACGATATCATTTATGCAACATCTTCAGAAACACAAATTTGGCTTAACAAATAATTTTTTATTCTTTTTTTCTTAAAATAAAAAATACAATTAAACCGACAACACCTAATAAAACTAAAGCCCCTAAAACATACCACAAAGTGTAACTCTTTTCTTCTACCGGTTCTTCAATAACTTCTTCAACTGCTTCTTTAACTGCTTCTTTAACAACTTCTTTAACAACTTCCTCTTGCTCTTCTACAACTTCTTGTTCTTTAAATGAAATTGCAAAGTCACTAAAGCCAGGAGTTTTTGCTTTGAAATAATATTTGTTATCATCTTCTGAAACTAAATTGGTTTCTAATTCATTCCAAGATTCTTTATATCTTAACAACAAAATGTTAGCCGCTTCACTATTATTCTCTAACCAAGTTTTTTCAACATCAAACTCTATCTCAGCTTCAGCAATGTCATCATCAGTTATTTGATAAGTAATTATTTCAAAATATTTGTAAACCTTTTTGCTGTATTCGTTAGTAACTGATGCTTTTTCTTTAACTTCTATTTGTACATTTTCTAAATTTTTATTTGCCTTGACATTAACTTTTTTCACAATAGTATTATCTCCAAGGTTAAATTCAGTCTTTTCATTTGCATTAATCTTAGCAACTATATGCTTGGCTTTAGGTAATGAACTAGGACCACTAGAAGCTACACAAAATCCACAATCTGCCTGACAACTTGAACAAGTTTCACCAGACTCGCAAGTGCCGTCGCCGCAGTCATTAACATTTGCTACTGCTAACGCAACAGTATTTGATGCAGTCAAAGAATTATAGCTGTCATTTGCATAAAATATTATTGAGCTCGTGCCATACCAATTAGCAGTTGGAGTTAAGGTTATAATATTAGTTGTTTCATTAATACTTACTCCTATTCCAGAATCTACATTCCAAGTGTAATTCAATTCATCATTGTTTGTATCATTAAAGTATAAAGACAAATTCAAAGTTATTGAAGTGTCTTCATTCCAAGATTGTGTAGGAATGGCGGTATGATTATTTGGTTTGAAGTTAAATTCAAAAATATATACTTGACCTCTATAATTTAATCCGCCTGTTAACCCGCTTGCCGAAAGCTCTTTAATGCCATCATTATTATAATCCCCTGCAGATAATGATGACCCTAATCCGTCAATTTTAGTTGTGCCATTTATTGATAAGTTAGCATTATCAGCAGTTGAAGGAAGTATTCCCTCACTTGTTCCAAAAAATACCGAAACTTGCCCATAGTAATCTCCAGCTCCACCAGTAATATTTCTCCAATTGGATCCTACAATTAAGTCAGGATTATTATCATTATTAAAATCATCTGCAAGCAATCTATAACCAAACTGACTAGGAGCACTGCCATTTATTGTAATATTTGCAATCTGCGTTATGTTGTTGCCAGCCCAAGCAGAATTTGACCCGTATAATATGTAAACCTGACCAGTCCAATCGCCAGGACCTCCACTAATATTTATCCCCATTGCAGAAACTACAAGGTCGCTAATATTATCATTATTAAAATCCGAAGCAATCAAGGAGTATCCACACGAAGTTTTTGTTTCTTCAGAGCCATTGAAAGTAGCATTCGCCTGGTCGCTCGTAAGCGGAGTAAAGCCACTTGCACTTCCATAAAATATGTGGACCTGCCCATTCCATGAAAGTGAGGAAGAAATTGATTTACTATAACTTAAATTCTTATTAGGTGCACCAACTGCAAGATCCAAAAGACTATCATTATTAAAATCGGCTTTTGCCAATGCAAACCCGAAATATCCCGGGGAAGTCCCATTAAATGTAACATTCGCTTCAGCAACACTATAAGAATGAAAGCCATCTGAGCTTCCATAAAAAATATGAACTTGACCAGTTTTATCTCTATCACCATAACTTAAATTTTTGTCAAATGCACTAATTGCCAAATCAGTATAAGAATCGTTATTAAAGTCTCCATAATCTGAATAACCTCCAAAATAACTAGGGCTTGTTCCATTAAATGTTACATTTGCTTGTTCTGAAGTGTAAGGATGTAATCCATCAGAACTGCTATAAAAAATATGCACCTGCCCAACATATGCTCTATCATTGCCAGTAAGATTCTTAGTTGGCGCACCTACTATCAAATCTATGCGAGAATCATTGTTTACATCTGCTGCAGTTATAAAATAACCGAAAGAGCTATTTGTCGTGCCATTCAACATAACATCTGCCCCATCAGTATTTAAGTCTACAAGACCACCTGAACGACCATAGAAAATATATACTTGCCCTGTCCTGTCTACACCATCATCTCCAAGGTCTTTATAAGGGGCTGAAAAAGCTATATCTGTGATATTATCACTATTGAAATCAGCAGAAACAATAGAATAACCCAGATAATTACTAGGTGCAGTACCATTGAATACCGTTTTTACCACAACAGCAACATTGTCCTTTCTTACTACTATCTGCGAAGGAGTTATTGCGACAGCCAAAAAAAGTATATTAAGTAAGAAGATAATAAACAATGCAACAATTAGTAATTTTTTTCTATTCAATTTTCAAACCTCTTTTCCCCTATAAAGCAATAATCAAGAAATAAAATATTTAAATGTTCCTATTCATTTTTTAATTTGAAAAATACAGCTAAAGCAACTATAATTAGTAAGACTAAAGCCTCTAAAGCATACCACAAAGTGTAACTCTTTTCTTCTATTGGTTCTTCAACAACTTCTTCAACAACTTCTTCTTTTATTTCTTCTTTCTTATCTATAACTTCTTCCTCTTCTTCTATAACTTCTTGTTCTTTAAAGGAAATTGCAAAGTCGCTAAAGCCATGAGTTTTTGCTTTGAAATAATATTTGTTATCATCTTTACTGACTAGACTTGTTTCTAATTCATTCCAAGAATCTGTATACCTTAATAATAAAATGTTAGCCGCTTCAATGTTTTGATCTTCAAGCCATAATTTCTCAACATCAAACTCAATTTCAGCCTCATCAATGTCATCATCAGTCATTTGATAAGCGTTTATCTCGAAATACTTGTAAACTTCTTTGCTGTATTCATTTGAAACAGTTAATTTTTCTTTAACTTCTATTTTAACATTAGATAATTCTTTGTTAACTTTAATCTTAACCTTTTTCACAATAGTATTCTCTCCAAGATTAAATTCAGTGTTTTCATTAGCTTGCACTTGAGAAACAGTATGTGATGCTTGAGAAGCAGTAGAACTTGAACCACCATTATAACAGAAGCCACAATCTGCCTGACAGCTGTCGCAAGTTTCTCCACTTTCACATGTGCCATCACCGCAATCATTAACATTTGCAACTGTTAACGCAACAGTATTTGATGCAGTCAAAGAATTGTAGCTGTCATTCGCATAAAAGATTATTGAGCTTGCGCCATACCAATTTGCAGTTGGAGTCAAGGTTACAATGTTAGTCACTTCATTTATGCTTGCTCCTATATTTGCTCCAACATCCCAAGTATAATTCAATTCATCACCATTAGTATCATTAAAGTATGAAGATAAGTTCAAGGTTATTGCAGTGTCTTCATTCCATGATTGTGCAGGAATTGCCGTATGATTCAAGGGTTTGAAGTTGAAAGTATAAACAAAAACTTGACCTTTCCATGCTAAAGCTAAATAATCTCTTGCTCCGCTAAGATTAGAATAAGGTGCACTGACTACAAGTTCATTAATACCATTATTATTAAAATCACCTGCAGCCATATAAAAACCAAATCCATCACTTTTATCTGTACCATTAAGAGTTATGTTGGCTTCTGCCACAGAATACGGAATAAATCCATTTGGAGTATTATAAAAAACAGCAACTTGACCTTGGTAGTTTCCAGAACCGCCACTTGTATTTTTCCAGTTTGCCCCAAGCACCAAGTCTGTAAGGTTATCATGATTGATATCTGCAAGTAAGATTGAAAATCCAATCTGGCCTGCTCCTGTGCCGTTTATGATAATGTCAGCTCCTACAGAAGCATTGCTGCTGACCCAAGTCTCGTTTCCGTAAAAAATGTAAACTTTACCTTCATCATCATTAACGCCTGGAATGACGTCCTCTCCAACAGCAGAGACTATGAGGTCGTCAACATTATCAAAATTTATGTCTCCAACTGCAATATCCCATCCAAATTGTGTGTCATTATGCCCGAGTCCATTGAAAGTGCCATTGAAAGTTACATTTGCCCCTATATCAGTAGAAGCATGCAGTCCGTCAGAACTGCCGTAAAAAATAAAGACCTGGCCGGTATTGAATTCCTTAGGTCCGCTCAGGTTGGCATAAGGAGTCCCGACTACTAAGTCAGGAAAGCTATCATTATTGAAATCGCCGCTGCCAAGGCTATTCCCAAACCTGCTTTCAAGAGTCCCATTAAATGTCACATTTGCCTCATTTATAGTGCAGCTATGAAATCCATCTATACTGCCGTAAAAGACATAAACCTGGCCTGTATAATTTCCTAAGCCATAAGGGTCAGTCAAATTTTTGAGGCTTGCAGATATTACCAAATCAAAAATGCCATCCTTGTTAAAATCATTAATTTCAATACCATAACCAAATAATCCCTTGCCAGAGCCATTGATAGTTACATTTGCCTCTGCTACTGTAGAACTTCTAAAACCATTTTGATTCCCGTAAAAAATATATGTTTGGCCAGTATAATCTAAAGTGCCCCCGTTTAAATTAATATAAGGCGCTGCAACAATTAAATCCAAATAACTATCATTATTTACGTCTTTTATTTTTAAAGATTTATAAAAGCCCAACACTCCTGGAGAAGTTCCGTTAATTGTCACGTTCGCAATTAAACTAATATTAGCACTTGACCAATAAGAACTGCTGCCATATAAAATATAAATTTGGCCAGTATAATCATAAACGCCACCACTTAGATTTCGATAACAGGCACTCATTATCAAATCATCATAATCATCATAATTAACATCTGCTGAAGCTAATGAACAGCTCAAAGCATCCACACCTGTTGAATTAAAAACTGCTATTTGTACAACACTTAAATCATCTCTTTGAATAACTCTATCAGAAGGAGTTATAGCAATAACTAATAATACACTTAATAAAAAGATTAATATTAATAATAACCTCTTTTCTCTCATTAGTTTAAAATAGTGCCATTTAATATAAAAAGATTACTTTCTTCTATTAAATCAAAGTTAAAATATCTTCAAACCTTAAAATGTCATAATCAGCTTTAATTTTATTTTTAGTTTTCAAGTTATTAGAATCATGACCATACTTAGCAAAACAAGTTTTCATACCTAATTTGCTTGCACCTAAAATATCTCTATCGATATTATCACCAACCATTAAAACTTCAGAAGCCTCTACTTTTAACTCTTTCAAAACTTTGTCAAAAGTAAATTTGTGCGGCTTGATTCTTTTAGTATCATCAAATGTAACAACAACATCAAAAAAATCATCCAGTTTCATTGTTGTCAATCTAATCCAAGCATTTAATCTGGAAGCATCAGTTAAAATTCCTAATTTCAACCCTTTTTGTTTTAATTCTAATAAAGTTCTTAAAACTCCAGGGTAAGGTTCTAAAAAACTATCTCTTACTCTTCTGTAAGCTACAATTGCATTAGCTAACATTTTGTAATCTATCTTTCCAATTTCTTTTTTCAAAAATTCTTCAAAGATTTGATAATATTCATATCCTAAAACTTTATAGATTCTAAATAATTTAGCAGTCGCTTCAGCATGATTCATTTGCAATCCAGCATCGATCATAGCACTAACAGCAGCTTCAATTGACATGGTTTTCATTTTCCAGAAATCCACTATAGTATTATCTAAGTCAAAAATTATAGCTTTTATCATATTCCTAACCTCTCTTCAATTATATTTAAACTTTCGTCAAAAATTACCATTGCTGTATAACCTAACTGGCCATCATTTGAAACCCTTAAATCATACCATAAGACAGAGCCATCTTTGACAACTGCAAACGGAAAACTTGAAACGCCTATAAATTTTTCTACAAGTTCAGAATTTCTAGACACTTCAATCAATTCATCAACTTGCTTTACAAATTCCAATCTTTCACTTATACCATCAAACAATTTATAATCAGCTACAAAATAACTATCAGTGTTTTCTACAACTACTCTCCATTCTAAAGGATCAAAATTATGTGGAATTAAATAAGCTTCTCTAAAACCATCTAACCCATAAACTCTATTTTCAGCATATTGGTAAAGAGTAAACTTAGTAACAAACAAAATAGTTATTAATATTAAAGCTACTGCAGAAATTTTCACTTTCTTTTGAGGCAATATTTCCATAACAACTAAACCTGCTACAAATATCAATAATAAGAATATATCTACCAAAGGCATGAATGACCAGGAAAATAATTGGTTACTAAAAGGATATAATAAAACTATTCCTTGCGAAGTTACAAAGTCTAAAAATATATGGCCAATTAAAGCTACAAAAGATAAAGTAAAATATTTGCTAAAATCTGATTTGAAAAAATCTTTTTTCTGGAATTTAAACCTTGAAAATACTAACGCAATAATTAACGCAAAAATAAATAATGCTATAAGAGAATGTGTCATAACTCTGTGATACTTGAAAAATGCAGCACTGCTCATTAAAGTTGACAAGATATCAACATCAGGAATTGTTCCAGCTAATACGCCTGCTATTGCTGGCCATTTAAGTTCTTTAAATTTTAACAAGCCAGCCATAGCAACTCCTACAAAAAGTCCCATTAATGCGTGCGATATTGGATCCATCTTTATGTTTTAGTAAATAGGTTTATCTTTTTAAACCATTTCCTATTTTTCAGCTTAATCATCAAATAACCACAGTAATAACCTAATACTGCCCCTGCTATAATATCACTTAAATAATGCATTCCCAAGTATAATCGGCTTAAAGCTACTAACACGGCTATAATTATCCATAAATACTTTAACTTAGGAAATCCTATATCCATAACAGGTAAAGCAGAAAATGCTGTAGAAGAATGGCCGCTTGGAAATGAATATAATGTTGTAGAAGTGACTAAAGCTATAACTCCTATAACTTCTGGTCTAGGCCTTAAAATCATCATTTTTATTACAAAAGTCAAAAAAGCTGCCAACCCTAATCCGAACCAAAATGGCAATATCCATTCTCTTTTTTTCTCATGCCAAAGAAATAATGAAGATATAAAAAATAATACAAATATGAAGCTGCCTAAATAAGTAATTCCCTTGAAAACTAAATCTAAGAAAGGCAATCTAAAAGAAGTAACAAACAAAACTATGCTTTTATCAAATATTAAAGAGACTATAAACAACAATAAAACTCCTACTAGAAAAAAATACTTTTTAATCATTATATTTATTAATACTTAAAACTTTAAAAGTTTTGTTAAAATGTAAAGTGCATGACTTTCAGCACCTATTGCTTTTGAAAGCTCATCGCGAGTAGTTCCTGCTTCTTCCAACTTATCTCATATGTTATTATTAAGAAAAGAGTCAAAATTTATTCTCAAAATGTCCAAGGAATAAATAATCAAAGGGAATTTATATCTGCTTTTTTTTCTTGTCCTGTTTCCATATCTTTTATTGTTACTTTTTTTTCTTTAATATCTTTCTCTCCAACTATGATTACTTTTTTTGCACCAATCTTGTTTGCATAGTCTAATTGTTTTTTTAAAGATTTACTAGATAAGTTCGTTTCTATTTCTCTGAATGGTTTTTTCCTTAATTTATCAGCTATTCTCATTGCTTCCAATTTAATGTCCCAGTTGCCTATAGAAGCAATAAACATCTTTGTAGGACTCTCAAACTTAAAGTTAATATTTTTTAAGATTTCAATAAATCTTTCAAGACCAAATGAAACTCCTACTGCTGGTACCGATTCTTTCCCATATAATCCTATAAGATCATCATATCGACCGCCACCAGCAAAACTGCCTACATCAACATCTTTACTTTTAATTTCAAATATAGGCCCAGTATAATAACCAAGACCTCTTACTAAAGTTAAATCAATAAATACTTTGTTTCCTAAGTTTAATTTTTCAAGAGCGTAAATTATTTGTTTGATTTCTTCAACACCTTCTTTACCTATTTCATCATTTTGAAAAAGATTACTTAAATAATTCAATTTTTCGTGGTTACTTCCTTCAAGTTTAATATTTTCCATAAAATTATCATAATTTTTCTTAGTCAATTTTCTAGACAAAAACTCATTTTTTACACCTTTAGAACCTATTTTATCTAATTTGTCCAAACTAATAAACACATCATTAATTTTTTCCGGTTTTATACCTGCAAGTCTAACGAATGCTCCAAGGATTTTACGATTATTTAAGTGTATCAAATAGTTTTTAAAACCAAAATCTTCACAAACTTTTGTAGCCAAATCTAATAATTCAACTTCGCATTCCATAGTATCTAATCCCACTATATCAACGTCTGCTTGCCAAAATTCCCTAAATCTACCGAATTGAGGATTTTCATACCTCCAAACTCTCGAGATACAATATCTTTTGAATGGTTTCTTTAAGAAAGGATTTGAAGATATAACTCTAGCTAATGGAACTGTTAAATCAAATCTAAGGGCAAGATCTCTTCCAGATTTATCTTTAAAAGTGTAAATTTCATTTTCAATTTCTCCACTTTTTTTTGTCAAAACCTCAAGATACTCAAATACTGGAGTTTCCATTTTCTGATAAGCATAGCTTTTAAACCAAGTTTCTAATTTTTTCATAACATAATCTCTTAATCTCATATCCTCCAAGATAAAATCTCTAGTTCCTTTTGGTGTCTGATAATTCATCTTTTACCCCATAACCAAACAATTAAAATTGTTCAGATAACTTACTCTCCAAAAATGATTCGAAACGTAAAATTTGCCCAATTTATCTTCAAATTCTAAAAAAGATTTGAAATGCTTAAAAACTTGATTTTTATCCATTTTCTATAATATAATGCTCCTTAAATTCTAAACTAAATAACTTTTTCGGTGCTAAAGTAGTAACTACAATGCTGCAAAAAATCCTAAAAATATTCCGTAAATTAAATGGAATATCAATGTTAAGTGCCAAACTTTAAATTCACAACATTTTTTCTTCTTAGTTTTTTTATCCAGTTTATTTCCAAAAATACCTTTTTTGAACAATGGAAATAATCCTAACATCATTACTAACCAAACAAGCACGGCGAAGATTATACCTGTCAAAACTGAAACCTTGAAAATATAAACATAACCTAATCCTAACAAAGATCCAATCATTAGATGCAATATTAGTGCAAAAGGAGCAGCAATTCCATCTTTTGCTCTTTCATGCAATAATGATTTCCCAAAAAACAAATGCAAGTCTAAGATTGCTTTCCCTTTTGATTTTAAAAGAACCATAAACATAGTTGTAATTAATGTAGCCACTAACCCTACAAAAAGACCTTGAATGATTAAATTTCTGAATAACATATGATCACCTCTAAATTTTTAATGGATTTTTCAATATATAAATTTATTGTTAAGTTCATATCTCTTTGTTATTATGTTTTTATAGTAAAAAAACATTCGACTTAAGCTTGTAAGATGATTTTTTTTAGTAATACCGAAAAAATGTTCAGAAAACCGAGCAAAAATATTTATATGAATTCTACTTCTTAAGTTAATGGTAGGGCTGGGCAAGCCCGAACTTATACGCCTATGGACAGAACTGCCACTATCTTTCCATTTTCAGGTAAGACAAGCAGACTGGAAGAAGCAGGAACTAAACGTGATGAGCCTTCAAAAGCAACAGGCGCTGAAAACCCCAAATTGAATGTGGGGAGGATGTCACTGTAATTGCAAAGCTATCCAATTAAAGCCGTTGCAAACAAAATCAATGCCTAACAAAGAAGATAAAACTATTAACACTATTGCTATTATACAAGTAAAGTTAGCTGTTTTTTGATCTTTAAATAAGAAAGACAATACTAAAGACATAGGTAAAGAAAAGAAAGGTAATACTGCAGCTATAACTCCTATAACAAAAAATACAGGCATGGAAAATATTTTTAACAACATATTAGCAGGAGATGTTAAAGCCATCATCATCCAAACTATACCTAATGCAATTGCTAAACCTGCACCAATAAAAAGTCTGCCAAAAAAACTAAAAAAACCAGCTGTAAGTAAACTAAAACCCATAACAAAATCATTCATCAAATCTATTACTGTACCCAACGCACCTTGTCCCCAAGAACTTTTTTTCAAAGCATAAGTAATTCCAATAAGAATTAAAACTAGAAACCAATTGTTCATAGCTAACTTAATCATTACTAAAAAAGTACGTATGAATGCTTCTAAACATAACGGCAACGCCATAAAAAACAGAAAGGCTTAATAATTAATAAACCTATCTTTTGAAATATAGAAAGAGGAAGAGAATGGCTGAAGATTACGAAGATAAACTCGAACCTAAACCAAAGAAGAAACATGGTTTAATGGAAGTTGAAAGATATGTTCCTTCTAAAGAGACTGTAAGAAAAAGAAGTTCTAATATTTTATTCATCGTCTTATTATTAGCATTAATTCTTGTAGGAGTTTATGGTTATTATTGGACACAAAGTGATAGTGGTGGAAGAACATTAAGTAATATCGGTTCCAAGCTTTCAGAATATAATCCTTTATCTTGGTATACTAGACAGATAGATACAGCTAAAGAAAAAACAGGAAACATTTGGTATGCTAAAACAAATAACACAAAAACAGGAATTATATTTGAAGGGTTTGATTTTGTTGGTTCTGCTGAACTTCCAAAAGGTTCTCCAATAATTTTAAGATATGATTTAAGTTTGGAAAATACTCAAGTTGAAGAACTGCCTTTAGAAGTCAGTTGCAATATTAAAAATAATGATGAAATCTCGGCTGAAATTTTACCTTCAAATCCAGTAATTATCTCTGGCAAGAGCATAACAGAAAATATAAGGTGCAGAATTCCTAAAGAACAAGCTGACAAATTAGAAGCTAAAACTCATCAAGTTGAAGGTTCAGTAAAATTCCCTTTCGAGACAAAAGATGTAAGCTTAAAAGTTTATTATACTAGTGAAAAAGTTGACAAAGAATTCTTAGACAAAGAAGACTTCTTTGATTATTATGATATTGAAGAAGACTTGCCAATAAGAACACAATATAATGGCGAACCTATAGAAATTGGAATTGGCGTTAATTCAGAAAATATTCAGCCAATTGTATTAAGTCAAGATAACTTACCATTAATAGGTATTTCTTTAACAAACAGATGGGAAGGTACGATGATGAATCTAAGTGATTTCACAATAACTTTGCCAAAAGGTCTAGAGATTAATAAAGAACTTTCACAAAATCCAAATGTATTATGTCCATTTGAAAAATCTAGATCAGGAAAAACTACAACTGAATTTGTTGCATCTTCAGAATATATTAAAGAGATTACAATTAACAGAGACAGGTCATTCACATTTGAATGTTGGTTGAATGTTGAAGAAGACTTATTAGGAAATGCAATTTATACAACTAAAGAATACAAAGCTTCAGTAAAATACAAATATGAACTTCCTAAAAAAGCTATAAGTTTAACTATAAAAGCAATATAAAATGAAAAAAATAATCTTAATAATCTTAATTGCAAGTATACTAGTTCTTTCAGGCTGTGATTTGTTAAGCTCAATCACAAACAAGATTCCTAGCAAACTTCCTGGATTAAATCAAGAGGAAAAACAAACAACTTACGGTGGCACCGGAACATTAGAAACTTCAATTGTTAATCCAAAAAAATCAGGCACAATTTTAAATGGTTATCCTTTCCAACCCGTTGTTAGAATAAAAAATCTTGGTGGTTCAGAATCTTACGGACAAGTTTGTATTACTGGTTTAGACCAAGATGTATTTTCTGGTTTTTCAGGATGTGAATGCTTAAATTATCAGCAAAGAAGAGTTGATGAAACATTTGAAGATATTGATTTAAAATTTGGCGCTTATAATATTCAAACTGAAGAAGAAAAAGCTTATGCTTTAACAGCTATTAACAGATTTAAGTATGGTACAAATATTAAAGCTGAAATTTGTATTACTGCTGACATATATGAAGACCAAAAATGTAGTGCTGATATTAGTCAAGTAACAAGTGGACCTTTAAAAATTAATTCAATTGAAGAGACTATCATTCCTTTAAGTGATAATTTAGTGACAATTATTTTTAGGATAGAAGTTGACAATGTTGGCGACGGCAATCTTTGGGACTTGCAAAGAGTAAATGAACAATGTGTACCTTTTACTCCGATTGATGAAGATAAAAAGAAAATAAAAACAAATATAATCAGGTTCCCTGTTTCAGCAGACTTGCAATGCCAGGAAGTTAAATTAGATGAGAATGACGAAGCCATAATTACATGCGAAGCTAAGCAAGTTAGTCTATTAAATAGCCAAGGAATATACTTATTTGATGAAGATTATAAGCCAGAAGTAATATTTGAGCTAGAATATGCTTACGAAACCCGTGAATCTAACACTTT
>JAHIMK010000019.1 GCA_018896675.1 Nanobdellota archaeon | reverse complement strand
ACATGTTGGAAAGTCACTAAAAATGCTGTAACAAAGTCACAGCATTTTACCTCCATTGATGCAATGCAGGTGGCTTTAGAGAATTTTTGGAAAAAGCTTATTTTTACGCAAAGTTTTATAACTTATTTATGTCGTTAACTAAGAAATAAAAAAGTTTATAAACATACATACTACTTAAAGAAGCACATAAAATAAAGATTTCGGAGGCAAAGAATGAAAACAGAAAAAAATATCCTGGGTTGGCCAAAACAGAAGAATATAGAGGTTAAGGATTCGGATATATCTCTTAAAACATTGCTCCAACATGCAAACAGCCGGTTTGAATCTGAAGCTGAAGGATTCAGAAGTAACCCAACTGATGGCAATTCTCGTCTTTAATCCAACTTAAGATGAAGATTGGAATAACTGACCCTTTGTATCAACTTTTTGAAATTGATTTGAAGTCAAAAGAATGTTTTAAAACAGTCAAAGATTTATTGTTCCATTATAAAATTCCCATAGAATTAATTATAGTTAGAGAAGATGGAAAAATCGTGACAGAAGACTGTTCATTAAGTTCTAAAATCACATTAGAAATTGTTAGACACTTGGATCTGCCCAAATTAACAACACTTCCCCAATTGCATAAAAAACAGAAAAAGGCAGTATATAAAAAATGCTTCCAAAAATTCAATTTAGAAACAAATACTCTTCAGGTTGTTAATCATGAACTCAATAAGAAGGAATTTATTGATTTTTTTGAAAATACAGTTATTGATACAATAAAAGATTACAATATGCTCAAATCTGGCTCAAAAATGGGAATTGCACTAAGCGGTGGCAAAGATAGCGTAGCAATGCTTTTGGTACTGGCAAAAAAATTGGGAAGTTCCAATATTATAGCATATACTCTCCATGGATGGGGGCATGAACAAGAGAATACTTATAATTATGCAAAAGAGATACCCAAAAAGTATGGCATCAAGCACCATATGATAAAAGATAATGAAATAGAAAAGGCATTTAATCTTAATACCAATTATAAAAATATTTTTGAAACAATCAAGAAGACAAAAAAATTGACACCTAATGAGAAAACACTGGTTCTGGCACAAACACAACGTAGGATGGTTGAGGTTTGTGCTGCAAATGATAATATATATGACTTATTTTTTGCATTAAATAAGGAAGATTTGCTATCAGAAGTAATACTGACTTATACAACTGGACATCTTGCATTTCCCTTGCCTGTCCGACCAGTAGAACCTTTTACATACTGCTACCCTTTAGCCTTTTTATCAAAAAAAGAAGTAGGAATATACCTCTATCTTGCTCATCCTGAATATACAAAACAGGAGGCATCCCAAGATGTCGAATTAGGTTCGCAAACTGCCCAATTCCACATAAAACTATGTGATGATCTATTTGATATTTGGCCAGGAATAGAATACGAACTGTATAGTGCTTATAAAAAAATAACAGGATATATGGAAGATAAGATTAAATTTAAAAAATGCAAAAATTGCGGTTCAACATTAGTAAAATCATCTGAAAATAATTCTCCACTCTGCGGTGGGTGTGAGATATACAAAAGATTAGGTTTTATAGACTAAATTTGATTATTAATCTTTAAATCATTTTAGAATTACTCAACTAATATTGCAGGTTTTCCTGGGGCCGCCTGCCTTGCCTTTGGTTCTTTGCTTTCATCTGCTTTCATTATGTTTATCTTGGTATTGAATTCTTTTTCCAATAGATTCTTATTCTGACTTAGAAAATCATACTCAGTATCCTGATCCAGGACCATATGTGGTATTTTTGAAACATCTTTAAGCAAAGAAGGGATAAGTTTTACTATCTCTTTGCTATATCTCTTCATGTCCGTCTTCATCATGGAATTCAATATAGCCTTCATATCATGAGTTTTTTCTATCAATTCCTTAAACATTGTAAAGAAATTGTATCTCCAGCCTAGTGCAACAATTAAATTTATTTTCTTTGGCTTTTCTACTTTTACAAGTTTAAGAATGCGTTTTATATCTGTTGAAAGGTTTTCAATGAGCTCTTCTTTAAATTCAGCTACAGGATCTATCTTTGATTTGTTATATTTTGGCCAAGCTGCAAGAGATACAAAATCCTTATTTGCTACGGACCAAATTTCTTCTGCATAATGTGGTAACAGAGGAGCTAACATTTTTATATATCGTTCAGCAATATAATCATTTAATACTGGCAGATCATCATCTGCAACAGCTTTTGCTTTCCTGTATATCCTTGGAATAGCATGAAGTACTATGTTTGCATAATCTCTAAGATTCATCTTGTCTAGATATTCTCCTGATTGTTTCACAGAACTTTCAAACTTAGATGCAAATGCGGCAAATTTTACATTTAATTTTCCGGATTTCCTATTTCCAATAATCTCATGGCATAGGGCAAATAGTGATAAGAGATGATTTTTCATTTTTTCAACTTCAGAAGTTTCCCAATTTAAGATGCTGTCAACACTTGTTGAATTGCATAAAAAAGCTCTAAACGTGTCAGCCCCATAAAGATTATTTACCTCCAACAATGTGACAACATTCCCCTTTGACTTTGACATTTTAACACCGCCCGATAATACCATCCCATGAAAGGATATCTTTTTGGGCCAGTTCTTTTTCTGAAGGCAGGCGGCATGAGCGAATATCATAAATGAAAGATGATTAGAGAGATGAGATATAAAAGTATGCCTATGATCATTAGGATACCAGTAGTCAAAACTTTCTTTCATCTCAGCAAGTTGTTTTTCAGGTATGCCAAGCTTTTTTGCAATATTTTTTAATTTCCCTTGACCTAAATAAACATAATCAAAAAATTCAGGCTTCAGTTGGCTCTCCCCTATCTTAAACTTTTTTATCTTGTCAGCCAAAGTGTATAGAGTCATATACAGTGTTGAATCGGATAATGATTCTATCACCCAATCCTTATCATAAGGAAATTTTGTGCCTAACCCTCTCTTTCTAGCACATGGTCGCTTGTCCAACCAAGAAAATGTATCCTCAAACTGTTTCCTGAACTTTTCTGGCAGAATATCCATCTTGTTTAAACAATCATGGGCCTCTTTTTTCCATCCTTTTGCATTAAAATCAATGAACCATTGATTATCTAAAATTGCGACAATTATTTCTCCACCATCCCTTGATTTTGAATCCCGGGAAGTATCATACATAATATCGGCTTTTTTTGTTTTCAACAAATCATTTTTAATCTCTTCTTTCGCCTCTATGACTTTCATGCCCGCATATTTTCCACAGGTTTCAATCATGGTTCCTGTATGGAATCCTAATTTATAAATCTCCTGCGTCGCTTTCTGCAATTTTTCATGCTGATCTAAAGAGGTTATCTCCCTCTTTTTGATAATCTCAACAGAAGGAAAATCACCATAACCTTTTGACTTAATTATGGGTATCAATTTTATTTTTTTAATTGCATTACAATCAAGATTATATTTCTTGCAAAGTTCATCTGAATCCTGCAGCTCTTTAAGGGCCATCCAGTCAAAGGGCGCATCACTCGGTACTGACGTTACAATTCCTGTACCTACATTAGGATTGCAATGTAATGAGGGAAGTATAATAACCCTCCTATTTATTACAGGAGCCATGCAAGACTTACCAAGCAAAGATTTGCCTGATAACTTACCAATTATTTTGACGTCTTTATCCTGAAATTTCAATTTTTCAGCACATTCCTTACTTATTATCCATTTTTCATTGCCAATTTTGGCCTGTACATATTCAACATCAGGATGAATCCACATATTTGTCTGACCATACATTGTTTCAGGTCTCAATGTTGCAGCTACAAGGAATGCATCTTTATATTTAAATTTCAAAAGAGTAAATTCCAACTTATCGACAGGATTTATATCACCATCAATAATGTCATCTTCACCCACAGCATTGCCTAAGGTTTTGCTATAAAGCACAGGATACTTGCCTTGTATGAGATAATTCTTCTCTTTATATTTGCCAAACTGCCATTCAACAAGTTTTTGGTGTATCAAATCTCCAGAAGTAAAGCTTCTCCTCCAATCAACGGCAAGTCCCAATGTGGAAAATTCATTAATCATCTTTGGAATAAAGAACTCAACTAATTTCTTAGGATCCTTGAATGAATTAACAATCTTTTCAATTTCTTTCCGGTCCTTGATGTATGGTTTAACATAACTTTTATAGAGCTCAATCTTCTTTTTGTCCTTATTTTTAATGGCCATACTTATTCCTAATACAGGTGTCCCAGAAATATGGAAAGCTATGGGATAAAGGACATTCTTCCCGTTCATCCGAAGGTATCTTGAATAGACATCAGCTTCAGTAACAACCCTTGCATGCCCTATATGTAGTGAGCCGGAAATATAGGGATAAGGGATGGTAATGAAAAATTTCTTCTTCTTATTTACTTCTGTTTCAAATATCTTTTCTTTTGCCCACTTTTTTTGCCATTTATCTTGTAGGGCTTTAAAATCCACCATTTGACAAAAGTTATTATATAGATATTTAAAGGTTTTCCTTCCATTGAAAATGGCCAGAGAATTAAATAGAATAAAGATAAATGTAGAAAAGAGTAAACCCCATAAATTATATTTTTTATTACGTAGTGGTTTTTTACTTTCAGAGTTTTTTAATTATCCAAGCATAAAAAAAGAAATTATTAATCCTAAGTTTTTCAACGAAGATCTTAAAGAAGGATATATCATAGATGATTGTGTTGTCATGGCAAGGAGTCTTAAAAAACTCAATTTAAAAAAAGATTCTCGCTTTACCCTTTCAGTTTTAGATTGTGCTATGCCAAAGAGGATATATGAAAAAGATATAAGGATAAACATTTTGAAAAACTTATACCAATTAAAAATGAATGGTAAACTAAATTATGAAGAATGTCTGGAAGAATTCAAAAAATCTCTTGAAGGCGGAAGCGAATTTGATATTTTAATAGAAGGAATTATTAAAAATATATCAACAAATAGAATAAGATGGTTTGATGTCGGAATCGGCGATGGACATTATTTGAAGAAGATAGTAACAATTTTAGAAAAAAAAGGGTTCGTGGTAGAAGTAAATGGAATCGATAATGATGAAAAGTCTGTAAGAGAAGCTATATCTGTTTTCCCAGATGGGAAAATTCTTCAAGGTGACTTCCTTAAAATAGATAAGTCCCGTAGATGCAACAATGCACTACAAACGTAATACTTTAGCTTTCTGAAGCTAAAATATTATGCATGAAAAATAAAGGGTTTTGCTTTTGTAATCTTGCTGTTTCAACAATGGACAAAAGTACTTCTAATATTTCTGCTCCTTTATTACTTCTACTTCCATTACTTATT
>JAHIMK010000128.1 GCA_018896675.1 Nanobdellota archaeon | reverse complement strand
GTGACGAGAATTGAGCTTGTCCAATTCCTGCATTGCCCGGATGCCAAAGGGAGTGGCTGCATTGCCCAGCCCCAGGGCGTTGGCCGACATATTTAACATCATGCTCCCCATGGCCGGGTGCTCGGGAGGCACGTTGGGGAAGAGCCGGACCATCAAAGGCCGTATCAGGCGCGCCAGAATAGTGAGCATTCCGCCGGCCTCAGCCACCTTCATCAGCCCTAAAAAGAGCGTCATCACCCCCACAAGCCCCAAGGCCAGTTCAACGGATCCGGAAGCAGATTCCACCATGCTCCTGGACAGGCTTTCCATTGGGGATAAGTCCCCGTCGCCCGGCATCCAGTTGATCTGGTGCCATCCTGCTGAGACAAAAGCAATTAGAACAATAATGAAAAAGATGAAATTCATATCTTATCGTTTATCATATCTGTCTTTTAAGGACCATAACCTATCCTCTTCAATTTGTCAGCGAATAATCCAGATTCATCCGCCCTCAGGCGTTAGGTACAACCGTAATAGAATAAAAGAGTTAATAAAAGGATTTGAATTTTAGCCCCAAATCCTTTACAAGATAAGTTACAGGTTAAACTCACAATTCCATGTTAATCAATAACGCCCTATATTAAGGAGATAAGCATGAAAGTTAAGATCGACTATGAATCATGTATGGGAGACAGGAATTGCAACGACCTGTGCCCGGAAGTTTTCCAGTACGATGAGGACAAACTGGTATCACACATTCTCGTTGATGAAGTCCCAAAACACCTTGAAGATGTCGTAAGGCAGGCAGCGGCTGAATGCGCGGGAGAGGCCATCATCATAGAGGAATAATAGTAGAGGAGTGAGTGCAGCAGACCGGGGTTAAGAGCTCGGGGGGTCAATAATCCCATTGCCACTTCACTCCCACTTTACTGCCCCCCCTTTGGGTCGTACCGCCCTCAACCCTGACATTGGGAAGCACTTCGACCTCGACGGTGGCAGAAGTCATCGAGTTCTCCTTCGTGCCTCGCTCTACTTCGATATACACCCCGTCAGTCACGTATTTCCCGATGCTTACCGTGGTTTCGGTGGGATCATGCTCAGCTTCGTCAAACTTGAGCACATCGATGCCCAACGTACGACGCGTGGCATCCAGGATTCCCCCCGCGCCCCCCACCCCACTGAGCGTCGCCATAGAGGAGGCGATTTGAATACTCTGCGCGGGTGTAAGGTCCTTGGCGTCTGTTCCGAACAGCACTCGTGCGGCGATCTCCGACTGCGGCATCGGCGGTCGGGAGGTGAGCTCTATCTTCGGCTGCGAAGCAGAACCGGTAAGCGCGATGATGGCCGTGAGGCCCGTGGCCTTGTACTCCGCTGAGACATTGAGAATGGGGTCCATGTCGCTTGTGCCTGCAAATTTCACGGATCCGCTCTTAAGCTCGAATGTCTTACCCATAATTGAAAAGTGCCCGCGTACCGGTTCAAGAACGCCTGCAACAATGAGCGCATCCGCCGTACCTGTCACTTTCAGATCCCCTTTCCACTCGGAATCCAGCCCCATACCCCTCACGAATGCCTTGCCCGGTACGGAAATTTGCAGATCCAAATCCACGAATCCCGGGCCCTGTCCGCCGCCGGCCGCAGATTGGTTTTCTTTGAGCTGTCCGTCCGGTAGATTGATTTCCTTAATGTCCAGCTCGACGATCTCTGGTGCCAGATTATTGCCGAGATTCAACTCGATATCTCCGGTGACCACCTTTCCGCTTAAAAGGGCTTTGCGCAGGGATCCCTTGAATACCATGTTACCGCTTGCCCGCGCCGTCAGATCGTCGCGCGCCACGAGTATGGTTTCTTTGAATTCCACCTGCACGTTCATGGGGAAATGTTTTGCCAGATCCAGGTCCAAGGCGCCATTACCCTGAAGGCGACCATCCCTGCCGTCATCGGCCACCAGCTTCTTGAGCACCAGCCGATCGCGGTCGCCCTCGAGCCTCATCTCAACGTTTGAGAAAGTGGTGCCAGTGATGATATTTTGGTACTGGCCCCG
>JAHIMK010000002.1 GCA_018896675.1 Nanobdellota archaeon | reverse complement strand
TTCCAGATTTGGAATAAACAGGGACATCCCATTTTCTTAGATAATTAATATTTTACTTTTAAATTAGATAAATAGGGAAGGCGTACCAGGTCAATAATTCGGTAACTTTTAGCGGACAACTTATAGGATCTGAAGAGTTTTTTTACCGGATGATTGAGGCTTTAGGTATTATTATAGATAGACGTCCCAAAGGAAGATCTCGTAAAATGAAAAGCTAAACCATAGAAAAATAGGATGCGTTGTCCCTATTTTTCCAAGGCAGAGCTATATATAGAGATAAGAAAAAAGAAAAAGCTGTTAAGGAAGTAGAAGGTTAAAGAGGAGATTTATAAGTATGAAAAAAAGTAAGGATAGGTGGAATATTAGTAATAGATTATCTACAAAGACAAAGCTTGAAATATTAAAGAAATGCTTTAATGTATGGCTTGCAGTTTGGAATAATCAAAATTGGGCATCTAATGAATGGTATGTTGTGGATTTGTTTGCAGGAAGAGGTGCCTATACAGATAATGGCAAAAAAATAAATGGTTCTTCCCTTATTTTCCTTGATACCATTTCTAATAAAAAAGAAAAATTGAAAAAGAATTTAAAAATTAAATTATTTCTTGTTGAAAAAAATAAAGGTAATTTTGAAGATTTAATTAATAATGTTAATGGATTTATTAAAAACAACCCTCACCTAAAAGATATTGTTGAAATAGAATATTTTAACAATGACTGCAATAAAGTCATTTTGCAAATTTTAGAAAAAATAAATAATACTAATAAATATCCTATGTTTATTCTAATAGATCCCTGGGGGATACAGATAAAAAAGTCTACGATGGAAGAGATTGTAAAACTAAACAATCCCAAGGATATGATGTTTAACTACATATTAGAAGGGGTAAGAAGAACCGGAGGAATAGCGAAGAAGAAACATTATGGAGGGAAACTGAATGTTAAAGAAATAAAAACATTAGATACATTGTTAGAATTTATTGGTGATGATGTTGATATTATTAAAAGTAATGATAAAAAGATTATGGAGGATTATGTAAATTCTATTTTTACTTCAAAAGATTTGAAAGTAGTTGGTTATGATGTGAAATATCCTGATAGAAATGATATTTTATATTATCTTTTATATGCTTCCCGAAAGTCATCAATTACAGATATAGTCAAAGATATTTACGCGAAGCAAAAAGAAGATAATCAAGGTCTTACTTTATTTGGTGGAAAAAATTATTATAAAGAGGGAATTTTTACTGTTACTTCTAAAGTTGGGGCATTAGAAAGAAAATCGCTTTTATATAAAACAAAAGTAGAGTATGGCAATTGGACCATTAATCATATTGTTGGATGTATGCATGGTTGTAAATTCCCTTGTTATGCTATGATGATGGCAAAAAAATTTGGATGGATAAAAGATTATAATGATTGGAGGAAGCCGAGGATTGTCACAAATGCATTAGAACTTTTAGAAAAAGAAATACCCAAATATAAAAAACAAATTGATTTTGTCCATCTTTCTTTTATGTCAGATCCTTTTATGTATGACTCGGAAAGAGGAACGTTAATCCCAGAGATTAAAGATCTTACTTTGAATATAATTGAAAGACTCAATAAAGAAGATATTAGAGTAACAATTTTGACTAAGGGATTTTATCCTGATGAAATTCTTAATGGCAGTTTTTTGAAAGATAATGAATATGGTATAACATTGGTATCGCTAAATAATAAATTTAAACAAGAGTTTGAACCTTTTTCTCCCTCTTATGAGAAGAGGATAGATTCTTTAAGAAAACTCCATAATGCAGGACTTAAAACATGGGTTAGTATAGAACCTTATCCAACTCCTAACTTAGATGATACTGCCGTAAATATTGAAAACATATTAGAAAAGATTAAGTTTGTTGATAAAATAATTTTTGGGAAATTAAATTACAATGTAAATTCCTCAAAATTTTGTAATAATAAATTTTTTTATAGTGAAATTTCTAAAAGAGTAATCGATTTTTGCGAAAAGAATAGGATCAAATATCATATAAAATTTGGAACACCTTACAGTGATGTGAAAACGAAGATAATCTTTAAGTAAAAAAATAGATGAAAAAAGAAAGCGGGGTCGACACATTTGACATAATTATTTCTTGAATTGGAATTTGTGTCTTTATTTTTGAAACTCGAATAATTTAGATAGGAGGAAGTATCGTGCTTGACAGAAAAGTTGTAAGAGAATTCTTAGATGAAGAACTTAAGGAAATGGAAATACCTAAAGATATTTTTAAAGAAGCACTTGTAGAGGCTTTCTGTAAGTATGTTGAAGATGATTATTATGAATGGTTAAAGGGCAACTTTAAGTCTTTTTTTAATGACGGAAAACCCGATTGGCAGTGGATAAGAAAAAGGATTAAAAAGTATGAGGAGTGATAAGAACTAATCTGTTGGTTTAATGACAAGAATTATGTTAGTGTCAATTCGGTTTTCGAACTTTAGTTAAAAGATGTCCGGGATAGTCTTATAAAAAATTAATTAACAACAACAGCAACACTTTCTTATTCTTTATTTTTGTTATATTGGTAATGTTAAATATTGTTGTTGTTGTATTTATTATATTATTATTAGGGGTTAAAATTTGAACCAGCTTTGTTTAAATTTTACACTACCCCTAGTGCAAATTTTACAATAAAATCATTAAAATCATTAAGATTTTGAACCACCCCTGGTGTAAAATTAACTATTCGACGTGGTTCAATTTTGGTAACTTATCAGATTTTGCTATTTGATAAATATTGGTTTGATAATATCCATCAGCAGACTTTCGTTTATACATCTTTTCAATCAATCCATTTTCAATTAATACTTCACGGTATTTTCTTATGGTATTTTTAGTAACCCCCATATTTTTAGCTAAGGTACCCACAGATGGCCAGGCATGTTTTTTATGACCATAACAATAGCTTAGTAACTGAAAATAGAGCATAGTTGGTCCTGTACCTATTATTTTTGTCCAATTCT
>JAHIMK010000018.1 GCA_018896675.1 Nanobdellota archaeon | reverse complement strand
CCTTTCATCTCCCAAAGCGTTACTTACCGCACTTCCTGCGGTAGCGCCGTTTAAGGCGGTAAACTTAATTATTATTGCAGACATAATATCTCTGTCTATCTCAATACCACATTTATCGCATTTGTGGACTCTTACAGCCAAAGTTTTTTTCGCCTTATTCCCACAAATACAATATTGCGATGTCCCTCTGGCACTAACTTCCAGTATCTTGCCTCCAGTCTCTTCCACTTTGTAGGCAAGAATCTGCAGGAATTTATACCAGCCTGCATCGCTTATGGACTTTGATAAATATTTATTATGTATCATATTTTTTATTGAAAGTTTTTCTACAGCTATGATGGAATACAAGTTAGCTAACATTCTTGTTTGCTTATGCAGAAAATCATTCCTCTGGTTTAATATTTTTTCATAAAGCAGGGCAACTTTAAGCCTTAATCTCTGCTTGTTTCGGCTTCCTTTCTTTTTCCTTGAATGAAATTTTTGCAAATGCGATAATTTCTCTTCAGAATTTCTTAAGTACCGGGGATTATTTACTATATTGCCATCGCTGTCTGCATAAAAATGATGCAGCCCTAAATCAATACCTAAGACATTAAAGTTTACTTTAACTTTCTTTTGAGGTTCATATTCAACACAGAAATAAGCATGCCATTTATTACTGCTTGATTTCTTGATGGTCATTGTCTTTATCTTACCTTTGACATGCCTGTGTTTGACTATAGAAATCTCCCCTATCTTGGATATAGTCAGCTTTTCATCTAAACAAAATCCTGATTGGGGAAAAGTTAGTGAATGATAACGATTCTTACATTTAAATCTTGGAAAACCAGGTTTTTCTTTACTCTTAACTCTGCGAAAGAAATGCTGAAATGCTAAAGAGACTCTCTTGCTCACATCTTGCAGAATTTGAGAATGAATTTTCTTAAGCTCAGGATACTTTGCTTTAAGAGATAAAAGGCAATTATTAAGGTCAAAATTAGTAAGGCTCTTACCATCTTCTTTGTAAGATTGAATCTTCAAGTTGAGCTGTTCATTGTATGCAAAACGGGCAAGAGCTAATGCATAATGTAATTTTTTATCTTGCTCCTTAGATGGATACAGCCTAAACTTATATGTCTTTAAAATATCAAATCACCTATTCACAAAAAACTGAAAGGAATTTATAAACCTTATTCGCATCTTTGTCAAGTGGCAAGTGGTTAAATAATTCCGCAGCAAGCTGCGGGGTATTCTTATCCCATCAAGGAATAAAAAACTAATCTAAAAAATATTGAAAAGACATATTTCTATCTTGACAATATAATATTGCTGTTTGCTTATGAGAGTCAACAGCTTCTATACCATCTTCAAACTTTCTTTCTATTCTCCAATCTTCTCTTGGGAATGTAAAAGTTTCTTCTCCATGGACTCTTATTCTAGCCCTAAATCCTAAACCTTGTAATTCTTCAAGCCTTTCTTCAGCAGTTTTTGCTTTTGAATTTAAGATGTTTGTTAAATCTATATTTGCCATATTTTGCCTCCAAATAGTTAGTTACTTGTAAGTAATGATTAACTTATAAATATTTCGTTTCATAATTTTTTTTGAAACAATAACGCAAAGCATTTAAAACAAATAAGTTTACCAATTGATTATGGATGAAAAAGAGATTGTTGTGACTTATGATACTTTGTTTGATTTGACAAGAAGAGAACGTTATAGGGCAGAACTACAAAAATTGGACAATAATTTTTTTATAGATGTAGTTAAATATCTGAATGAAAAACAAACAATCCTTAAATCCCAAGAAAATAAAGAAAGTGTATTTTCATCGTCTGAATCAGAAAAAACAAGAGTCCAAATAGTTAATGCAAAAAAAATTCTAAAGGATTTATATGAACGAAGAGAAGCTAAAATAATTCAAATGGCTTTGTTTCATTCAAGAAACTCTGAAAAGCAACCTGATTTTAACTTTATGCTACAAGAAGAAATAAATTTATTTAAAACAATAGAAAAAAAGCTTTCAGAATTTAGAAAAAATATCCTTCATAAACTTTTATTTCATGAATGTCCTAAATGTCCTAAATGTGCTGAGAAACCAAAAGATTTAAAAATAGGAGAGGGTAAGGAAGAGCAAGGAAACTTAATATGTTTTAACTGTGAAATGCCTGAATTTGTAGGGCCAGACATGAAAACATATGGTCCATTTAAACAAGGCGACAAAGTTGAGTTGCCAGAAAATATTGCTGATATGCTTATGAATAACGGCCATGCCGTAAAGGAATAAAAATGAAAGTACCTAAAACCATGAGGAAATTTTGTCCAAAATGTAAAACTTATAAGGTAATGACTGTAGCTCAAACTAAGCAAAAAGGAAAGAATAAAACTCATCCCCTTTCAAGAGGTTCAAGAACAAGAATGAGAAAAAGGGGCTTAGACAGAGGTCATGGAAATAAAGGTAGTTTGTCTAGAGGGGCAATATCTTCTTGGAAGATGACAGGAGCCAAAACAAGTAAAAAATTAAATTTAACCTTGAAATGTAAGGAATGTGGCAAATCAATTTCAATGATTGGTCCAAGAGTTAAGAGAGTAGAGGTAGAATAAGTTTAAAATGGAAATCAAAGAACCAAAAAGTAAATTCATAAAAGTACGTTGTACAAAATGTAAGAATGAACAAAACATTTTCAGTAAATGTGCTATTGAAATAAAATGCCTTGTATGTGGGAATGTTCTTGCAACTCCAACTGGTGGCAAAAGTGATATTAAAGCAAGAGTTCTAGAAGTTCTCGAGTAATTTTTTTAATGCGTGGAGGACGTCACTTTTAGTAAGTTATATAAATAACAGTTATAGCTTGAATAGATAAGAAAATGGTATTTAAACGAAAAGACTATCCTGAGGAGGGAGAATTAGTAATATGTACAGTTAAAAAAGTTTTATTTCATTCAGTTTTTGTTAAATTAGAAGAATTTTTTAATAGAGAAGGAATGATTCATATTTCTGAAATTGCTCCAGGTAGGATAAGAAATATAAGAGACTATGTTCGTGAAGGCAAACAAATTGTTTGTAAAGTTCTATCCATAAATCATGAACGGGGCAATATTGATCTTTCATTAAGAAGAGTTTCAATCCAGTTAAGATTAAAAAAAGAAGATGAATTTAAACAAGAACAAAAGGCAGAAAAAATTATTGAGCAAGCTGCAAAGACTTTGAAAACAACATTAGCAGATGTATATAAAAATGTTGGTGAAACAGTTATTGAAGAGCATGGTTCTTTCAGCGAATGTTTTACAGAAATAGTTGATAAGGGCATTAAAGTTTTAGAAGAATTGAAATTTCCTAAAGATTTAGCTGAAGAAATTACTAAATTGGTTAAAGAAAGAATTAAACCAGTTAAAGTTTCTGTTGAAGGTGAATTAACTTTAGAAAGCCATGAAAGTGATGGTATTGAAAGAATCAAGGCAGCAATAAAGAAAGGTGAAGATTTTGCCAAGAAAAAGAAGTTAGAAATTAAAATAACTTATTTAAGTGCCCCAAGATATTCATTAGAATTAACTGCATCAAATTATAAAGATGCTGAAAAAGATATTAAAGATCTTGTTGATGTTATAGTTGAAGAAATGAAAAAGTCTAAAGGTCAAGCTAATTTTAAGAGAAAAGAATAATGGTGCCTCATATTTTGTTTTGTAAGGAATGCAACAAGTTCACTATGAAAGAAAAATGTCCTGATTGTAATTCTAAAACTTTATCTACAAAGCCTGCGAAATATAGCCCTGAAGATAAGTGGGGAAAATATCGTTTGAAGTATAAAAAAGAAAATTCTAAAAAAGAATAATGTTTTTCTCCCTTTGGAAAGGTTTATAAAATATCAGACTTTTATTTAATATACCTATTTACGTTAAAAATTACGTTAAAAAAGGGGAGGTTGATTAATGATATTTAAAAAGAAAGGTATTTCGCCGTTAATTGCAACAGTCCTAATTATAGGATTTACAGTTGCTCTGGCTGCGATAATTATGACATGGGGGACCACTTTTAGTAAATCTATGCAAAAGGGTTCTGAAGAGCAGGCTAATTTACAGATGGTATGTGCACAAGATGTACAATACACAATGTCTGCTGCTTGTTCTGTTGCTCCTGATATTGTAAGAGTTACAATAAAGAATGATGGTAGTATTGATTTGTTAAATATGACTGCAAGAATGTTCACAAGTCCATCAACTGTTGAAGCTGTTCCAATTTCTAACCCAGGTGCTAATGTTCTTGACAAGTATGATATAGGTGTATTTGATGTTACTTGGGCAGGACAAGCTGCAAATGTCAAGATGGTTGAAATTGTCCCTATAATTGAAGTAGGCGGAAAACAAGTTACTTGCTCTCAAACAGTAGAACAATATGGAGATGCTTTGGGCGTAGTAATAGACCCATGCGTCTAATTTTTTTATTTTTTATTTTATTATAATATTCTAAAATGGCAAAAAAAGGACAAATCTGGATTTCTGCAGTATTATATATGGCTTTAGGCGTAATAGTCTTAACAATTATTTTAGCAGCTGGTGTTCCAATGGTTCAAAAAATGAAAGACAAGAATGTCCTTGCACAAACCAAGACTTTATTTTATACAGTTGATGAAAATATTAAGGCTGTTTCTAATGAAGGACCAGGTTCAAGAAGATATTTGTCTCCTTTTGAAGTTAAGGCTGGAGACTTTGATGTAGATTCTGATTCTAATCAAATAAAATGGCTGTTAAGAACAAAAGCTAAAATGATGGAGCCTAGTTATTATCTTAACGGACAATCTACTGGCGTACCTGAATTTAGAGAAGGAGCAATTTACATGTACATGAATGAAACTAATATTGTTGATGAATATTTCTTAAACTTAAAATTAGATTATTCAGAAGTAGCTGATTTAGAACTTGAGTCGCTTTTTGAAGGTCCATATTCTGGAACTTATAGTGTTTCCATTAGACATACAGGAACATATAATCCAACAACTAATTTGCCAGTTATTGTTTTTGGATTGACTGTTTAACCATAATATTTATAAAGTGTTTATTTCTTTAATTCAAGTATGCGCTGATAGTTTAGTGGTAGAATTCAGCCTTGCCAAGGCTGTGGCCTGGGTTCGAATCCCGGTCGGCGCAGACTTTTTCAAAATTAATTTTAAAGCTTAGCCATAATATACATTAAGATTCCATCTCTTAATCCTTTGTTTCCAGTATTGTCGCTAACTTCATATCTGTCTTCACTTGAATCGAATTTTAAAGAAATGTGATATGCATCAAATTCATTAGCTTTTTTAATTTCGTAGCCTTTACAAATTTGAGTTCTTAAGAAATTACTTAGAATATTTAATTGATCTTTTTTTTCAACATTTCCTAAAATCTTGAAACTACCGTCTTTACTATAATAGGTTATGTCCATTACTAAGTCTAAACTCATTTTTAATCATCCCATATAATTTCTTATCGGAGTTTTAGTAGCAACCTGCTTTTTCTTTTGCCTTGCATAATCTCTGTATTCATCCCAGATTAATTTAGCTTTCTTTTTGTAAATTATTTTGCAAATAATTTGTTTAGCAACTGGCATTTTTTCAGAAAAAGGACTATAATCAACTAAAACAGTATCTTTTTCTTTTAAAGCAGTTGCAATTTTTGGATCAACAGATAATGTAAATATATTTTCATCCCACATCTCAATTAAAGCTTGCGTACTTTCATCTGAAGACTTTACGTCCTTTTCTTTACTTCTAAAAATTCCTATCACTTTTCCTGGATGATACATAAACATATTTGAAGAGGAATAGCTTTATAAAACTTATCTATATAATTATAATTATGGCTCCTGAATGGAAAAAGAAATTTATTGAACAATACCACGGATTAACAGATATTGAAGCATTTTTAGAATATTCATTAAAACCTTTAAGAAAATCTATTAGAGTTAATACATTAAAAACTTCTATAGCAGAAATAAAAAAACGTTTTACAGATATGAACTTAAAACAAGTTCCATGGTGCAAAGAAGGCTTTTGGTTAGAAGGTTATGGTATAGGAAATTTAAATGAACATTTTTTAGGATATATCTATATTCAAGGTGCAGCATCAATGATTCCGCCAATTGTTTTAAATCCACAAAAAGATGAACTTGTTTTAGACATGTGTGCATCTCCTGGTTCAAAAACTTCACAAATGGCAGCAATGATGCAAAACCAAGGCTTGTTAATTGCGAATGATAATAGAATAGACAGAATGAAACCTTTAGTTTATAATTTGGAGAGATGTGGGATTTCTAATGCTTTAATTACATTAATGGAAGGAAGATACTTTGCTAATACTAATTTAGAGTTTGATAAAATTTTGGTAGATGCTCCTTGTTCAGGAATAGGCACAATAAGAAAATCTTTGAAAACTATCCAAATTTGGAATCCAGAATTTTCAAGAAAGATGTGTGGCTTACAAAAACAGTTAGTAAAAATAGCATTTAACAAGTTAAAAGTAGGTGGGACTTTAGTTTATAGTACTTGCACTTTGGAGCCAGATGAAAATGAGGGTGTTGTTGACTTTATATTGAATGAATTTGACAATGCTAAGGTTGAAAATTTTGATTTTGACATTAAACGTGGAAAGCCTATTGAAGAGTTTAAAGGCAAATCTTATTCTTCAGAGGTTAAGAAGACATTAAGAATCTGGCCTCAAGATAATGATACTGAAGGATTTTATGTTGCTAAAATAAAAAAGTGTTAATCTTTTAGCAAAATTATATAAACTTCTAATAGTTTTTAGTAGTTCATGGCAAGAAAAATTTTAAAAATAACTTATGGTTGTTTCGATGAAAATATGGGTTTTGAAGGTAAGAAATTTATGGAAGACTTAATTAAGGAAGGATTAAAACTGCGTATTTCTCCTTGGTTATTATTCAGAGGTGAACATCATTTTGATGCTATGCCTATTAATTCAAAAAGTAAACCTTTTCTTAATGGTTCCTTTAAATTAGGAACTATAAGATATAAACCTGAGCATATCTATTTGCCCTTATCTGATAATCTCTTAATCTTTGAAAGTTCTGAGTTTAATAAAGGTAAAATTGCAAGAGATTATATGAGATTAAATTACATTGCAGTTTGCCCGCTTGAGGAACTTACTGATAAAGAAATATTAAAAGATGGCTTTGAAAATAGAGAAGATATGCTTTATCAAATGACTGAAATGGAAGGAAGATATTACCAGGATTTAAAACCTAATTCTCTTGTGTCTTATTTTGCAATTAGTGGTGTTGGGCCTTTTGGCCATGCTAATATGACTACTTATGAAATAATTGAGACATTACAAAAAAAAGGTTATTGGGATGAACTTAAAAAGAAGGATACTACCGGATGGACAAAAGATGTAGTTAAAGATTTAATGGCAAGATATAAAAATGTTCGATTAGAATTATAATTGATCAAAGTAGATCTTTTGTAGAAATCTTTTTTAATTATATGTGTCTCAAGATAATGACACTAAGGTTTTCATGTGGCTAAATTAAAAAAAGTTTAATTTTTTAGTTTTTTTTCCATTTCGATTTTTAATCTTTCATTTGTTAATTCTTTTTTTAATTGTTTTTCTGTAGGTAAACAAAGTTTATATTTTGAAGCAAATATTTTGTCATTATCTTCTAATAATGTGTACTTTATCATTGTATCGTCTTTGTCAGAGCAAAGGATTAATCCAATTGTAGGATTATCATCTTCTTGCTTAATTTCTTTTTCAAAATATCTTACATAAAAATCCATTTGTCCTATGTCTTTATGGCTTAATTTACCAACTTTTAAATCAATTAATACAAAACATTTTAAAATATAATTGTAAAAAACAAGATCAATGTAATAATGTTCATTACTTACATTAATTCTTTTTTGCCTTGAAACCAATGAAAATCCTTTTCCCAGTTCTAATAAAAAACTTTTGAGTTTACTTATAAGTAAACTTTCTAGGTCTTTTTCAAGATATTTTTTATTTTCATTTAAATCTAAGAATTCTAAAACATAAGGGTCTTTTATAATATCTTCTGGTTTTTTTACTATCTGTCCTTTTTTAGCAAATTCTTTTACTTCTTTTTTATTTTTACTTAAGCTAAGCCTTTCATAAAGTAAACTATTTATTTGTCTTTCAAGTTCTCTTTTACTCCATTGATTCTTAGCTGTTTCTATAAGATAAAATTTTCTTGCATTTTCTTTTTTTATTCGCATTAAGAATCTATAATGGGTCCAGCTTAATTTATCATAAATATTTTGAGATTTTGCACCCACTGGGTGCAATTTCTGGCTTTTTTGAGATTTTGCACGCAGTGCGTTCCATTTTGGAAAAGTTAAGTAAAATCTACGCATTTCATATAAATTTCTTTCTTTAAACCCTGAACCATATTCTTTTATTAATCTTTCAGAAAGCTCTTTTATCAAATATTTGCCATAATCAGCTCTTTTCTTACCTTTTTGTTCTTCTTCAACAATAGTTCTTCCTATTTCCCAATAAGCTTGAACCATAACAGAATTAATTACTTTGAAAGTTTTGTTTCTTGCTTGTTCAATTATTATTTTGATGTTATCATAAATATTGCTAAATCCTTTTTTTATTACCTCTTTTTTCATTTTGATTTTAGATAAAGAACTACTATTTATTTTCTTGTCCGGTTTTGTGAACAAATTTTCGAAAATATTAAAAGAAATCTTTTTAATTGGAAGATTGTTTAATTAACTAATGAATGTAACAAAAGTAATTCAATTATTAAAAAAAGAGTATGGTAAAACCTTTTTCTTAGCAAAATCTGGTTCTAAAAATCCTTTTTATGTTTTGATAAGTTGTATGTTATCTCACAGAACAAAAGACGAAGTAACATATCCTATTGCTAAACAACTATACAAAAAAGTTAACACTCCACAAAAAATGTTAAAATTAACTTCTAAACAAATTGAAAAATTAGTTTATCCTATTAGTTTTTACAAAACAAAAGCTAAACGCTTGAGAGAAGCAAGTAAAAAATTGATAAAAGATTACAAAGGCAAAGTTCCTAATACAATGGAAGAATTGTTAACAATAAAAGGTGTTGGCAGAAAAACTGCAGGCATAGTTTTAACGCACTCATTTAACATTCCAGCATTACCAATAGACACACATTGTCATAGATTACCAAATAGGTTAGGTTGGATTAAAACTAAAAGTCCAGAAGAAACAGAATTACAATTAATGAAATTAATACCTAAAAAATATTGGTTAGACATTAATGAATTATTTGTTAAACACGGACAAACGATATGCAAACCTATAAGTCCGTTTTGTTCTAAATGTACAATTAAAAAATATTGTAAAAGAGTTAATGTCAAAACAAGCAGATAGCTTAATAAATGAATTCTTTTTTCTAAGTTCAAATGAAAGAAAAATTAATAGGGATGGTTAAAGGAAAACATGTCCAGATTTGTGGGCACTGGGACACAGACGGTGTAGCTTCTGCTGCTTTAATGTACCACCTAGTAAAACCATTTGCCTTAAACATAGAAACAATGACAAAAGGTAAACCTTTCTTAATAGAAAAAGAAGATATCTTAGAAGATACAGAAGTTGTCATCTGCACAGATATTGCAGCTTCAACAGAGCTTTTAGATTTGCCTATTAAAATCATTTACATTGACCATCATCCTAATGAAGATGCTGATAAATTCCATTTAACAATACATGATCCAAGCAAACAATCTAACACTTTACTAATCTATGAAAACTTTTTACAAGGCACAAAAGATCCTTACTTAATTTTCTTAACATTAATGGGCTACTTTGGAGATGGTGGCAATAGGGAAGACATTCCTCCTGAACTACACATTACAGCAAACGAAGTAATCCCAGAAATGATGGAAAAAAGAAATAGCTACTTTACAGATGGTTATTATTTAGAAATAGAAAAATATGTTTCTGCATTAAATACAGGTAAAAGATTACATTGGTGTGGCGACATACCTTTAGAATTATTAAAATGTATAGACTGCTACAAACCTTTTGTAAACAATTTACATCCTTTAGCATTAGAGTTGCAAGGTTATAAACAAATTTTAAAAGACAGATATAATCAAGAAGTTAAAATAGAATCTACAAGTAGAATTGATTATATTATTATTGAAGACGAATATAATGTTCAGGGAGTTATAGCTGCCCGACATATTAAAGATAAACCAATAATGGTCATGAACTTATATCAAGAAGAAATTATTGGCAGTTTAAGAGTTCCTGAAGATTCTGATTTTGATGCAGGTGAATTTCTTAGTTCTTTTAATGATAAGATTGAAGGTTTTATTGGTGGTGGCCATGAAAAAGCTGGTGGCTTCACACTTTATAGAGATACATTGCATAAATTTATAGAATTGTTAAAACAAGCTTAAGCCTGTAAAATTTGTTTGTAAATATCTTTGCCATGAATTTCTTCATATATTTGGAATAAAGCGTTTCCTGCATCATGATACAGAAAAGATCCTCTTTTAAAAAAACGTTTTAATTTATTTCCAAAAGGTTTATCTATATTTAAAAGACTTTCATGACATTTAACATTCAGTCTATCACATAAGGAATAATAGGCTTGTTTTAATCCTGAGAACCTTTGTTTAAGTTCAGAATAAAGAAAATTATCTTTTTGTTCTGGTTCAGAACATAAATTAACTAAAGTTTTCTCTACTCCTATTGCATGGCCTTCAGTAAACATCTTATGCTTTTGAAAATCACAATTAAGGATTTTATGTTGTAAAAAATGAGTATACTCATGGGCAAATATAATTTTTGTTAAATATTTATCTTGTTTGGTTATTTTAATTCTTTTGAAAATGTAGTGATATGAAGAATTATACATTGATAATTTTACCATAGTTATAGCTAATCCCATAAATAAAACATCAGAAAGTCTACCACTTTTAATTAAAGCAGGGGTTGCAATATAAGCCAAAAATAATCCTAAATCATTAGAAAAAAAAGTTCTTTGTTTAGTCTTTGGTAAAATAGTATTTTGTATGTCTAATAAACCATCAACTTCTGCTTTTATTTCATAACAAATATCTTTAAATTCTTTTTTTCTAACTTTTTCCCCAAGATTTATTAATCCTTTTTCTTTAAGTTGTTTTAATCTTTCAAATTCTTTTCCATCTCTTTCAATAATATGCTCTAGAATGGGAATATTCTCTTTATCACATAATAATTTTATTAATTCTTTATTTGGTCTAAACAATATTTCTCTCATTTTTAGTGCTTTTCAGGTTTCATACCTTGCGCAATAGCAGCAATCAAAGCAATTGCTAAAACAACAATCATTAATCCTAAAATTAAATTTCTATTGCTATTGAACAAACCTTGTTTCTCAGTAGCAACATCTACACTATAAGAGCTTTCCTTGACAACAACGCCAGCCTCTAAAACTTTTACAGTAAACTTATGCAATCCAGAATCAAAAGGAATAACCTTTAACAAGAACTCTCCTGAACCTTCTCCAAGAACATCTAAAGAAGCAGGCATGATAGCATAATTTGCCCAGTCATCCAAGCCAGTAATTTGAACAGTATAACTTTTTCTACTTTTCTCTAAGTTAGCAATTCCAACTTTGTATTCAGTTTCTTCTTTCAAAGCATGATCTTTTTTAGAAGAAATCAACACAATGCTTCCAGCTTGTTTTTCAGCTTGAACATCAATACCATTAACATAAATCATCCTTGTAGCTTCAGTCTCTTCATTTAAGTTACTGTATAAAGCCTTAACTTTAATTTGAAAATCTCCAGTTGGAGCATCTTTAGGAATCTTTAAAGGAATAAAAGCTGTGCTTTCACTATTATCATTGCTGTCAATTGAATCTAAAAAATCAACATAAGTAACAGAATAAGCTCCTAGTTGAGGTATAGTAACTTCAACCTTAACATCTTGCTCTTGTCTCTTACCATAATTCTTTAACCTAACTTGCACAGCCAAAGTATTGCCAGCATCAGTCATTGTGCCTGGCCTGATAATAACATCTTGTACAATTATATCATGAATTCTTTCTTGAATATGAACAGAATAAACTTTTTCAACATAATCTTTTTTGTCAGAAACTTCAATATATAATTTATAATTCTTATTATCTAATCTTAAATCTTGAGGAATATTTAAGTATAATTCTTTTCTATACAATGTATCTGTAGAAACTTGAAAAGTTTCAGAAACATCTTGAACATCATCATACTCATAACCACTAATCCAAGCTTTTACCTTAACATCTTTTTCAGCAAAACCTTTAACCCAAACATCAATTTGCGCTCTGGTACCTAAGTCTAAAGCTACTGTTTCATTTTCAATAAAAAGTCCGTTAATAGCAACTTTTTCAATGCTATAGTCTGTAGCACTTACAAAACTAACTGCAAATAATAACATTATTAACATTGTAAAGATTAGTTTATTCATATTGATAAAAATCCAGTTACAAGTGCTTTATAAATCTTTCGTTATTTGCCATTATAAAGTGTTAAAATTCTACCTTTAATCCAGCTTTTAAAGTATTGCTTTGGACATTATCTTGGTTACCATAATGCCTGCTATGTGAATATCCTAAACCAACTGAAAGATTATCTACAATTTCATAATTAAGTTCAGTACCTAATTCTAGATTATATTCATTTCTTGTAGTATTCTCGGTTTCTAATAAAGTAATTTCAATATCTCCATAATTTTCTAATCTTAAAGGAACATTAAATTTTTTTAAATCAAAATTTAATCCTATTCTTAATTTAGGTTTAATTCCTAAACCTTGACCTTGAACATCATTACCAGCTTTACCAAATCCAGATCCTAATAATATATTAAAATCAACGTAATCTGAATCAATATTAGTTGTAATTACAGGTCCAGCAGTAATATTTTTAACATTAACTTTAATATTTTCATATGTTTGTTCAGTTCTATTAAAATCAAAATTAACTCCAAAACCTATTCTCATAGTACTATTGCCCAATCCAACATATCTTTCTAAAACTAAATTAGTATCTAAAAATCCATTTTTTATATCTCCATTTCCATCAACATAATCAAATTCTTCTAACCTTACTAAACCATCTAATTTTATGCCTGCTTTTTCATTAATTTTAATCCTAGCTTCAGCATCGAATTCAATGGAGTGTCCTTTTGCAAAATCTCTGCCCATTAAGCTTTGTTCTTTATTGCCATAACTAATTCCTAATTTTCCTTCTTTAATCGAAGTTTCTTGAGTTTGTACAGTTGCTTCTTGAGCTTGCGCTTCCATAGGAATATATGGTATTAAAGTTCCTAAGAAAATCAAACCTGCTTTTTTTAATCCATTTGATATTTTTTTAAACATTTTACTACTATTTAGTAATATCTTTTATTTATAAGCTTTTCGATTGTGAAAAACGGGATGAAAAATATGCAGGAGACAGGGTTCGAACCTGCGTAGGCACTAAGCCACTAGGTCCTAAGCCTAGCCCGTTTGACCGCTCCGGCACCCCTGCGCAATGCAAAAGTAAGAATGATTGCTATAAAAAGCTTATTGTTTTGTAAAATATAATAAAAAGAAATAAATTAGCGCCTAGTTGGTCTTTTCTCAACTTTTTGCCAACTGTATTTACGCATCTTTTTAGTTTTGCCGTAGCCACAGTCAGAACAGATACCATCAATTTTGTGGTAGCTTGCTCTTCCGCATCTTCTGCAACGAATATGAACATCCTTACCGGACTTCTTACCCATTGATGCTGTGCCTTTAGTCATTTTTTATTACCTTAAGCTGGAGAGATTATAACAATCATATCGCCACGGATGAATGTAGTGCCTAATTTTCTCTTTAATTGTCCATTTTCAAGCTCTTCTGCTTCTTCTAAAACTACGTTGATATGTATATCAAATGCTTTAAGTTTACCAGTAACTTGAGCTTTGTTTTTCAGTTCTACTATAACTCTTTGATTTCTTGCATTATTTAATGCATCCAATGGTCTGTCTGTAATTTCCATATTTTATCCTCCAACAAAATAAAAATTTGTTATTACAAGGAAAAGATGTTCATTTATAAATGTTTCTAAGGTTGGATTTTGAAGTGATTGTCAACATAAGCCTGCATATGTTTATGGAGTTGATAAAAGTTTTCCATTTCTGCTTTATTAAAATGTTTTCTTACTTCTTTTTTTACTTCTTCTCTTTCTTCTTTGAATTTATAGAGGCTACCCAAATTTGGAAAGATTACTTCTTCATATCTTTCAGAATTTTTGAAAACATATTCTATATATGGCTTGTTCCAATAAGTTCCACCATAATCATGTCCTGATTGTTTTCCTAATACTTCAATTAATGATTCTTTAACCTTTACTCTCATTTCTTTTATTGGTTTGAAAATATATTCTAGGGCTGGTTTTTTAAAGAAATTATTTATATCTGCATAATGCTTTTCTTCTAACTCCTGATATTTTTCTCTAAATAATTTGTTCATAGAATGCTGGAAACTTTTTAATACAATCTTCAGGTCAGGGAGATATAGGTCATACATTATCGGTTTTTTGAAGCCCAATACTAAAGCATCAATTGTCCTGTTTTTCAATTCCAGTTTATCCATTTTATTCCTCCTCATATGGTGTCCAATACAAATTCCAATCTTTTATTTAGATAAGCCCTCATATGTTTATGCAGCTTATAAAAGTTTTTCATTTCCTTTGCATTGAAATGCTTCTTTACTTCTTTTTTCACATTTTCTCTTGGTTCTTTGAATTTATAGATGCTGCAATGCCTTGAAAAATTAACTTCCCGATACCTGTGCAAATCCTTAAATGCAGTTTCCATGTATGGTGGCCACAAAAATCCTCCTTCATAGTCACACCCGGCTGTCTTTGCTAATACGCTTATCAATGAATCCTTGACTTTAGTCTGGAGGTCTTTTATTGGTTCAAGCGCTGATCTAAGACAACCTTCCCTAAAGAAATCCTTGGTCTCTTCATAATAATTAGCTTTTAGGTGCGGATACTTTGACTTGAATCCTTCAATAATTGAATATTGCACACTTTGAAAAATAACTTTTAGGCTTGGGATGCATAAGTCATAGGCTATTGGGTCTTTGAAGCCCAGTAATAAAGCGTCAATTGTCCTATTTTTTAATTCCAATTCTTCCATTTTAACCTCCTTTTCATCTTATGCATAATGCTCCTTCTCTTATCCATGAATAAGCAACTGTCCCGTCTTGGAAAACAACCAACTGCCTTACGAAATCCTTTTTGGGATTATGCTTGGTGACATAATCAGTATATCTTAAGATATTCCCCTTATAATCAAAAACTCCTCCGCCCCAGGCATGACCATGGCATTTTTTTGCATTTAAATGCAACCAACTTCTTATTCCAAATAAGCTTAATCTTGAAGGAGTATACTTATTCCTAGTATTATCTGGATTGCCGACTGGCCAAGAAGTGATATTATTAATGCCTTTCCCAATAAGAATTTTGACTGATTTTTCATATTTCTTGTAATTATCAACTCCTCCTTTTCTAAGCAATAAAGTTCCTCTCACGCCCAAGCTATGCTTTTCAATATTACTAACAATTGTTTCTAATTTAGGATAATTTTTCAAACCATAAACTTTTGCTTGTTCTTTTTCATCTACATTATGGATTGATATTGCGATATTATTTAATCCTAATTCTCTCCAAATATCTAAGTATTTATTACAAAATTCTTTATCACCTAAAAGAATGCCATTAGTAAATAAGTTTACATTAGGAAAATAAGCTCCTTGATTAGCACACTTTTGATAGACTTTTAGTGCTCTTATTAAGGCATCGGAATCACAAGTAACTTCTCCGCTTGAAGTCAATGATAATGACCAGCCCCCATAACGAGCAGACAATTTAATAGCAGCCTCTAAATTTTTATCATAAAGTTTGTTTTCCTTAGCTTCAGGCCTTAGATATTTCCCTGCGCAAAAATCACAATTGGCATTACAAGAACCATTTCCAACCAATGCAGATACACTATAGATTTTTTCAATGCAAGCCATTTTTAGCTCCTTTAATTTCTTGTTCATTTAATTTTTCTATAACATTATCAATAGAAATAACTTCATCATCAATATCTTTAGTGTTCCTTTTGATTTTTTTGATATTCTCAAGGAAATTTTTATAATGCCTTAGGCTTATAGAAAGATTTTTACAATCTTTGCTTATCTCTTTACCCATTTTTTTCAAATAATGAAGAAAGTAACTTTCAGGCATAGATTCCATTTCATCCCAAACAAAATAAACTCTTGATTCTTCCTGATAAAGAATGTTTAGTTCCTTTGCTTCTTCTATTGCTTGGCATATTCTTCCTGTTTCTACAGGACCAAGACGATATGAATCACATCCAGGATACGAAGGGCTTCGTGAATTCTCATATCTAATTTTAAGCGCTTTAACAAATGCCTCTAAGTCAACACCCTTGCCTTTTTCTTCTTCCATTACACCGAATTGTGAAGCAATCAATGACATCATTTTATCACCTAATAAGATTATAGTGTTTAATTAAAGATAAACTTAGGTTTAATTTTTTTATAATAGTGTTTAATAAGATATATAAACTAATGAAATCTCATTATCTAAAATGGTTCTAAAAGAGCAAGATATAAAGAAAATTGTAAGCTTTGTCAAAGCTGAGCCTAAAACAATCCAAGAAGTGTCTAAATTAATAAAAAAAAGTTGGCTCACGGCAGATTCTTATGTAAAACAAATTAAAGAACAGACAGGCCAGATAGACATTAAGGTATTTAGGAAAGGAACACAAGGCGCATTGAAAATTGTATTCTATAATCATGCTGGATCAATGCATACAGATGATCTAAAGGAGAATTTTTTTAATCAAATTAAAGTAGGAAGATGGAAAGATGATTTTGATTTCATGGAAATATACCAATATATCCTAGAAGACAAGAAAAAAGTATTTTCCGAAGAATTTAATGAATCCCTATTGCCTGAGAATCAAAACTTAATTTCATCTATGCGTAAAGCAAAGAACCATATATATTTTTTCTCCGGGAATCTGTCTTTTACAAATATAGAAGAAAACGGTGAAAAAGTTTTGTCTGTTATGGAAGAGTTGCTTAAGAGAAAAGTTCAATTTAAGATATTAACAAGAATAACTGTAACTTCAATCAAAAACATCAATCAGCTTTTGCTTTTGATTAAAAAATATCCAAATCTTATTGAAATTAGGCATTGTTATCAGCCATTAAGAGGGCTAATTATTGATGATGATTTTGCGCAGTTTAAAGTTGAAGAGTATTTACATAAATATAAGCTGAATGAAATCGAGAAAAACAAGAGGATTTTTTATGAAATTCATGATAAGGAATGGATTGCCTGGCTGCAGAAAGTTTTTTGGAATTTGTTTAGGTTTTCTATAGAGTATGATACAAGAATAAAGGAATTGAAAAAAATATTTTAATCTTTCATTACAGAATCAGTTAATTTCCCTAAAAGGGGAATTTTTCTTAGTTTTTCAATAATCTTGGGTTCTTATTGTTTTTTACAATTAAATTAGAAAAGGCAAAAATAATAGAAAAATTAATTTATTCAATATCTAAAGCCTTCATTATTTTGTCAAGTTTTTCATTAATTATGTTAAAATCTTTATTAGAAGGTTTACCAAAACTACCTTTATCTTTTTTTGCAAAACAATCATTACAATAGACAGGTTTGGTTGAAACTGGTTTGAAAGGAACTTCACATTCTTCACCACAAGAAGAACAAGTAACTTTAGTCATCTGGACTTCGCGCCTATTTCCCCTGTTAGGTCTAAATTCTCTATCAGGATATCTCCTTTCCCTTACCTCAGGATTATCTTCAAAATTCATCCTACTTCCGGTATTTCTCTTTTGAAAACTACCTTTAAAATCAGTTTTGCTTTTTCTTTCTTTTGAACGTTCAAATCTTGCCATAAATATGTTAGAAAGGGCATCAGTATATAAGGGTTTGTGATTCTAAATAGGATTGTGTTATCCCGAAATTAAGGCACACCTCGAAACTAAGGCACTTTGAATGAATCCCAAACTTCTTTAGGAGTTTTATAATGAAGGCGCATATAAGGGTGGCTTTTATTATAATGCTTAATGAAGTCTTTTAGGCTAGAAAAACTTCCAGTCGCGAACTCTGTTTTGTATATCAAAAAGAATCTTTCTGCTTTGCCATTTGTCTGATATTTATTCACTCTATATAGGTAATATCTCCTTGTGCCCTAAAAACGTGATAGCACAGATTCTAAATAGGATGTAATAGCCGTAATGAATAAAATAGAAGCATTTAAAAAGGAACTATTTATTTTATATATTAGGGCTTTTTGACTATTTGTCGATTAAAATTTTTATTTGACAAATTTGTTAGGTAGTTTTTAAAAAACAATAAGTAAATATAAGGAGATAAAAAATGAAAGGAACAGTAAAATTTTTTAATGAAAGTAAAGGCTTTGGGTTTATTGCCGCTGAAGATGGAAAAGAAATATTTGTCCATAAATCAGCATTAGATGAAGATGTAACTTTAAACGAAAACGACACAGTTACATTTGATGTAGAAGAAGGAGATAGGGGTCCAAAAGCAGTTAATGTAAAAAAAAGTAATTAAAAATTATTGAATTGAGAATTAAATTGTACTTGGTTCGCCAGTGATTAAATATTTTTTAATTTTTCATTATATAATCAGCTAGTTTTCCTAAAGGAGAAATTTTTCTTAGTTTTTCAATAACCTTCGGCAAAACTTCAATAACATAATCTATTTCTTTTTCTGTAGTAAATCTGCTAATAGTCAATCTTAAGCTTCCATTAGCTTCTTCATCTGTTAAGCCAATAGCTTTTAACACATAGCTTGGCTCCAAAGTTTTTGCAGAGCAAGCAGATCCGGTTGAACTTGTAATCATTTTTTGATTTAAGTAACCGCCGATAGCTTCTCCTTCAATTGAGTTAAATGAAAAGTTAATATTGTTACACAATCTTTTATCGCCTTTAGCACCATTTAATTTTGATTTTGGAATTTTTAAGATTTCATTAATCATTTTGTCTCTTAACTCTGACATTTGTTTTACATGCTTTTTATTCAATCCAATTTTAGCCGCTTCAGCAAAACCAACAATGCCGTGAATATTTTCAGTACCAGACCTTAAACCGCGTTCATGATTGCCTCCATGTTGCCAAACTTCTATTTTAATTCCTTTTTTTAAATATAAAGCACCAACACCTTTAGGGCCATGAATCTTGTGAGAATTTAAAGTTACTAAATCTAAATGTTGTTTTTCAACATCAATATCAACTTTAGTAAAACTTTGGCATGCATCTGTATGAAATAAAATATTATTTTCCTTGCAAACTTTACCTAAAACTTCTAAATCATTTATTGTACCAATCTCATTATTGCCATGCAATACTGTAAAAAGCAATGTCTTAGAAGTTATTACAGCTTCTAAATCTTTTGGATTAACAAAACCTTCCTTGTCAACACTCAAATAACTAATTTTAAAACCTTGTTTTTCTAACCATTTGCATGTATTGATAATAGACTTATGTTCGATTTTAGTTGTAATTATATGGTTCTTATCTTTATTAGCAAAAGCTAATCCTTTCAAAGCCAAATTATTTGATTCTGTACCACCAGAAGTAAATATAATCTCTTCAGGCTTGGCATTAATCGCTTTAGCTATAACTCTTCTAGCATCATCTAAAGCTTCTTTAGCTTTTTCACCAAATGAATGTGTAGAAGATGCATTGCCATAATGCTTTTCAAAATAAGGAATCATAACTTTCAAAACTTTAGGATCAACCATTGTGGTTGCCCCATTGTCCATATAGACCTCTTGGAACATCATAGATTGGAATAACACTATTTTTATTATAAAGTTTATGGTTTTTAATTTAGAATCATTTAAATATGAAAAAAATCATAAGATTACTTAAGAAGCAATAAAAATCTTCTTAAGAGGTGAATAAAATGCCTGCAAAGAAAAAAGCCGTACCAAAAAAGGCAGCTGCCAAGAAAAAAAGTTATTATAAGAAAAAAGCTAAGAAAGCTTAAGAAACTTAGGGATTGTTTTTTCTTTTTTATATATTTTTTCTACAGGTGTTGCTATCCTAGATACTAACCCATTCATGCTATAAGGAAGTCTTATAAGCCTGATATTGCCTTTTGAGACCCATGGGTCGATAGGATATTTATTGAATCTTTTATTAAGTAAATCCCTCTCTTTAATACTTAAGAAATAAGCTTTTTTATCTAATATGTGAAGATGAAAGCCTCTGCCGGAATAAACCAATCTTATTTTTTTAAAACCGGATTTTTTCAATTCCTTTTTCATGTTAATGGCAAAATCATATGCTTTGCTTAAGCACTTGTCACAGACAGGCTTTGAGTAGGAGCATTTTATGTTATCTGCATCAATATCAAACGTAAGTTCTTGTTTTATCCGTTTGTCAAACTTTAATGTGTCCAACACTTTTTTAGGATTATCATAAACATTTCTGTCATAATAAATGTCTTCCGGATTATACTTCTGAATTTTCTTCTTTAAATCCTTGAATTCAAAATAAAACATCTTATCTTTCCATTTCTTGTTTAATATTATTCCTGTATCACTACCTGCATCTAATGCGCAAAGTTGCGGCAGGTTCATGTTATTTTTTTTGAACCATTGCTTGGCTTTTGTTATAGAGAATTCTTTTTCGTAATATTCTTTTCTTTCATCTAATGTGGCTGCTTTGTATTTGATATTATTTTTCATTTATAGTTAACAGGATTTTCTTATTTTTAAATATTGGTTTTTGATTAAAAAATTTCTTAGGTTTTTTTGCGGCTTTCTTTGAAGGACTTTATTGACAATCTTAATATTTTTTATGATTATGTTACGAGGGGCAAAATTGAAATTAATTCCTGTTAGGCAAAGTTCAGGTGGCTCACAAGCCTAATACAAAGAAAAGAAAAAAACAGCGGGCGACTAATACCAGACAACTTTCCCGTGCTCCGACCAAAAGTCAACATAATTTTGACCTTCTTGAGTCAATACCCCGTCAATCATTGCAGGGTGATTGTTTCCTGGTAGCAACCTAAGATAATGCTCTCCTTCCTTCCCTTCCGGATTCTTAACAAAAATCCTATATGTTGTCCCGTGTATTCCTGCTCTTACACATTCCATATCTTCAATTATTGCATCAGCTCCATACCCTACCCTAAATATAGGTAGCCATTTTTCTTTTAGCTCTTCGTGTATCTTCTTTACTTTATCATCTACAGCCATTTTATCTACCCCCAATTGATTCTACAGCAATAATTTATTCCTTCCTTATAAGTCTTATGGAAAACGCCGCCCGTCGCCCATGAAACCGCCGCCTGTAACTCACCAGATGTCGCTCCGCTCCGCCTTCGGCTCCGCTACATCGGTGCCGCGCAGCAATAGGCTTACCGTGAGGTTCACTTAGTTCGCATCTCCGTATTTTTTTATTTTTAGAAGATTTCTTTAACTTTGTTTT
>JAHIMK010000017.1 GCA_018896675.1 Nanobdellota archaeon | reverse complement strand
TTATGTCTGCAATAATAATTAAGTTTACCGCCTTAAACGGCGCTACCGCAGGAAGTGCGGTAAGTAACGCTTTGGGAGATGAAAGGTTGCTTTCGTCAATGAACCAAGAACTCTCTTTGCATTCAATCTAATGGATGCCCCACAGCTTGCTGCGATTGGGAGGCTTCACTTATTTAAATGTGGTGGTCGGAAAAAATTTAACTCTTAGAATTTCCTCTGCTTCGCTATAACTAAACAAAAAAGCGCAGAACACCTCTTCTTTGCCCATTACCTCTAGAGAGCCAAAGAGAAACAGACACTATCTCCCATAAACAAGGTAATCAAAGTTGCCTCTAACTTTTAATATATAAGGCTCAAGCTCTAATTTGATTTTTAAAAAGAACCCCTGTAACCCATCTTTAATTCTTTTTTAGGATTAGTATCTCCATATTTTTTAATGAACCTTTCTTCATCTAGATAATATTTACCTTCATTATATCTGTTTTTATATTTCTTTATTATTCTATAGAATTTTTCCAGTTTGTTGAATAACTCATCTTTTCTTAATTCTTCTAATCTTTCTGAGTTCTTGTCAATTAAGCAAAAAAAGTCAATCAACGAAAGTTTTTCTTTTAATAAATGCAATCTTCTTTCTATTGCTTCTACAGCAATCTTTTCACAATAAATTTGTCCTGTAAGAAAAAGGGTTGCCCTTGCTTCATTAACCTCTTCCCAGCTAGGGTTTGATTTATTTACAATTGACTGGTATCTATTCCACAGTCTGTCAAGATCTTCTTGAACTTTTTCAGGTTCCATCATATAAGTATGTTTCATTAAATCTATCATTTTTCTATAAGCCACCCATAATGCATCTTTATAAAATTTTCAATTTCTTCTTTAAATCTTTTTTTCTGGATGAAATAATCTGCGCCGTTTTTTATTGATGTTTCTTTAGCACATTCCTCAATTGAGCTCATAACAACAATTTTTATGTCTCTATCTTGTTCTCTTATTTGCTCACATAATCTTAATCCATCTAAATTACCTTTGCCATTATGGATATTTCCGGGCATTAAGGGATCATAATTTATGTCTGTAATGATTAATCCTGGTTTATTGTTTTTATACCTTTCTAAGCATTCTTCAATTGTGTAAGCATGTAAAAATTCATTAAATCCAAAGAATCTGAGGTTTCTCTCTACAATATCATGCCAATAATCCATATCCTCTGAAATTAATGTTTTTATCATAAATGTATTAATGGAATAAAACATTTATAAATCTTTCTTTTCTTTTAAGTAGTAACAAAAACCAGTTAAGAGCTCAAAAGAAATTTCCAGAAAATATATTGAGAGCGGCCTTATAATATCCACGGTACTTAACTTCTTTTAATAAATCAAATAGAAACCTTTATATTTGTATTATTTAGCAATTTTCTCATGGGAAATTTAAGATTATTAAAAACAAATAAAGAAGTTAAAGATTTTTTACTTAATAAAGAAAATATTCCTATTTTAGAATCTAAATTAGAAAAATTTGTTTTAGAATATAAACTATCTCAAGAAAGAACTGAAGAAAATAAAGTTATGCTTAGTAAAAAAAATTTGCCTGAAATCTTTGCAGATGTAAAAAAGCAAGTTGATGAATTCCTTGGCATTGATTGTCCTGAATCTCCTAAATTTTATTTTGGACTTCAAAATAAAGGGCAAAGTATAAGGGATAAATTATTGAATGGGGTATTTCTTTCTTGTGGTTTAATTCAAATTTCATCAGTATTTCTCTATGAAAATATGTCAGAAGTGCCTCCTCAAAATTTGTTTTTTGGAGTTGGTTTTGTTTCAATGTATTTATTAAATAAAATCTTTAACAATAAATCTGATTTATTGGCTTTTTATTCTTATTCAAAAAAAGAAATATTTACAAAAGAACAAGAAATATTAGATTCAAAGCTTACTTTGGTGCATGAATATACTCATTTTCTTCAACATATAAAACTTGGGAAAAAGCTTGGAAGGATAAAACATTCCTTTTGTGAAGAAGGTCATGCTAATGGGCTTGCAAATAAATTAGCAAAAATATTTTCTGAGAATGAAAACAAAGATTATTTATCTAAAGTATATTCGGAAGAGCAACATAATTTTTTAAAAACTTATTCTTGGATTTGTAACAAATTAAATATTAGAAAGAAATTTGAATCAAACGTTGAGTTATCTAAACCAAATAAATATGATTTAGGAACAGCTTATTTCTATATTAATGAAAAATTACATGGGGATGGTATTTATAGGAGTTTTTTAGAAGAATCTCCAGATGAGAATGATTTTTATATGGATTTTTTACGAGGTTATTTCCATAATTTTAAGTAGAAACCTTTATAAATAGATTATTTCTCCTCATATAAAGCTTAATTTAATCAATAAAATGGGAAATAAAAGTAGGGGTCTAGGGGCCGGAACAAAGTTGAAGAAAAGAAGAAAAGCTTCTAAATGGAAAGATAAAGATTATGTTAAAAGAGTATTCAAGTTAAGAGAAAAGGCAGATCCATTAAGAGGTAGTTCTCAAGCTAAAGCTATTGTATTAGAAAAAGTACAATTAGAAGCTAAACAACCAAATTCAGCAATGAGAAAGTGTGTCAGAGTACAATTGATTAAGAATGGAAAGAAAGTTACTGCTTTTGTTCCAGGTTATAATGCTATTAAGTTCATTGATGAACACGATGAAGTTATGATTGAATGCATCGGCGGTAAAATGGGTAGATCTAAAGGCGATATTCCATGTGTCAGATGGCAGGTAATAAAAGTTAACGACCAGTGCTTAAACGCATTAGCTCATGGCAAGATAGAGAAAGGTAGAAGATAAAATGGTTAAGATTCTTTTATTCAATAGATGGGATACAGAAGGAATTAATGTAGAAGATAAAGGTCTTCAAAGATATATTAATTTAAAACCTATTCTTGTTCCAAAAACAGGCGGTAAAAATGTTAAGACTATTTTTTGGAAATCTAAGAATCATATTGTTGAAAGATTAATTACAAAGCTTATGGTTCCAGGCCATAAAGGTAAGAAACATAAGATGAGTTCTGGACACTGCTGTGGCAAGGGAATTTCAAGATATGATATTATTGAAAAAACCTTTGAACTTATTGAAAAGAAAACAAGCAAAAATCCAGTTGAAGTTTTTGTTAAGGCTTTAGAAAATGCTGCACCAAGAGAAGAGATTACTACAATAGAATATGGTGGAGCTCGTTATCCTAAAGCAGTTGAATGTGCACCTCAAAGAAGAATAGATATTGCTATGAGGATGATGGTGCAAGGTGCTTATGGTAAATCATTTAATTCTAAGAAAAAGATAGAAGTTGCATTAGCTGATGAGATTATTAAAGCTTACAACTTAGATACTGATTCTAACGCAATTGCAAAGAAGCTTGAATTAGAAAGACAAGCTGACGCAAGCAGATAAATATTTTTCTTCAAACAATTTTTCTGTATTAGTTATTTTAGAAAGCTGGTATTCTATGTTAATTGCAAAACTTTCGTATCTTTGTAAATTTTCTGAATACATCTCTTTTAAATTTTTAAGATTTTCATTTGATTCTCTAAAATTAATTATTTCTTCTTTTGTTTTTAGATAACTTTCTTCTTGCATTAGCTTTTGTTCTAATGAATGAATTTGTTTTCCTTCATCTGTGTGTTCGATGAAAAGTCCATGGCCAAAGAATTCATGGAATATGTTTTGCAAGAAATATTTAGATTTCAAAACATGCGCTGAAAGGTTCCTTGGAATGTAGATCCCTTCAGCTATTTTGAAATCATGTTTTTTACAGAAAAATTCCCAGTTTTCTGTATCATAAATAGTTAATGAAGACTTTTCAACTTTTACCTTGAAGTTATCTTCAATTAACTGATTTATTGCTTTTAACATCTTATTCAGCATTCATTGCTATTAATTGTGGGTTGGCCATGAACTCTTCTCTCTTTAGGTCATCAATTATGTAGTAAGTTTCTCTGTTAAGTATTGGGAACTTTTGTTCAAGAATTTCCATGAAATCCTCTAATTCTTTTATGTGCTCAAAAATGAATTCTACCAAAAAGTCAAAACCATTATTCACTTTTAATAAACAGTTTACATTATGGCATTTAGAAAGATATTCTTGAAGTTCTTGTCTTTTATCTCTTTCAATTTTTAACAAGACATTTGCTCTTGTATTATAACCAATCTTTTCAAAGTCAATTATTGCAGTATTTTTCTTTATTAGGTTGTTTTTGTAAGATTCTATCTTTTCATGCAATGTAGAAATAGGTATTTTTATTTCTTTGCTTAATTGTGTCAGGCTTTTCCTGCTGTTTTGTCTCAATGCAGCTATTATCAACATTTCTTTTCTTTTCATTTTGTCCTCCAGGGATTTTTACTAGTTTTATAGAAATCTTTCAGAAAGAGTGTTAATAAAAGAAAATGCCATATAAGGTATATAATTTATATAATTTTTAGTAAAGATTATAAATGAATGATTGATTTTAACAACAAAATACTGATTTAGGATATAATAAAATGAATAAATTAAAAAAAGGATTGATAACATTAACTGCAATTGTTGGTTTTATGGGGCTTTCAGCTTGTGAAAAAATTATTCATTATGATTATAAAATCAACAATTATGTTTGCAAAGTAAGTGTTCCCCTAAATCAATTTCAATTATTTGAAAATGGAGAATTAGTTGGAAAGCGAAAATATTTTAAACCTAATTATTTAAAGGATAATTCTTATTTAAAATATACGCTTCCTCATGATTCAATTTCAATAATATTGGAATCAGATAATAAGGAAAAAATTGTTAATGCCCTAAATAAATGTGAAAAATTGTTTATAGAAGATTATGAATGATTTTTTAACAATAAAAATAAGAATAATATTTTTCCCTATCTAATGTTCCCTGAAAAGTTATAATATATTGTGGTGGATAAACTATTTGGTTAGTATCTTCAGACAATACTAAGATTGATTTAATATCTTTAGCACCACATTTTTCTAAAATTTTTAGGATAAACTCTAAATCTCTATCAAAGATGGGATTCTTAAAATATTGCCTATCATCAATGTTGCCTACCATTTTAATTATATATTAACTCATAAAACTTTTTTAAATCTACTGGTCCTTGATATTTAACATCAAATCTTACAGGGTATCCAACATCTATTCCAAAAGTCCCATTAGAATATTTTTTCCAGCAAACTATTGGCTCTTTTTCAATTTCCATAGCTCCAGATTTTCTTAAAGCTTGAATAATAAACTCTAAATCTAAATTATTAATATAACCTTTTGGTTCTATTCTTTTAAAAAAACTAATAAGATAATTATCTGTCTTTTTTTTGTCTAAATTATATTCATTTAATTCTCTGGCAAAAGTACGCAAATCTATTAAAACTAAAGGTTTACTTTTCTTTTTTTCCATTTCTCATCCATTTGCTTATATAATTATAAAGTCTGTCTAATGTATTAGAAAAATTTTTCACATTAAAAAAATCAGATGTATGGCTTGGAAATTCTTTATTAATCAATTGTTGAATTAATTTTGGACTTTTTTGTTTATAGATTTTAGTTCCTAAAGTTTGTCCTAATTTTTCAGCTAATTTTTCAGCACCATATTTAGAAACATGTTTTTCAACTTCTTTTAAGACTAGGGCATCTTGATCTATTGTAACTCCTTCTAAATTAGTTCTCATAATTTTTTTAACTATTTCATCATCTTTTTTATGTTTAGATGGTTGATCTTCATTTTTTAATAATCCGCAATAAGTAACAATTGTTTGTTTTATTGCTTCTCTAAAGAATGAATCTAATGTACTTAATCCCTTTTTTTTAAATTTTTTATCATAAATTAATCCAATTAATTGTTTATAGTTCAAATCTTGTTTTAATGCTTGTTTTGGGTATTGTAAGCAACTTAAATTTAAATCCCACAAGAATTCTCTAATTTCAAAAGATTTATCAAAATCTGTTACCATAAAGTAGGGAATAATGGGTTATTTATAAGCCTTTGGATAATGAAAAATAAAAAAATTATATCCTTTTAAGGATATTATCTAAATCTTCTTCTTTATGCCCAAGCACAACTTTAGAAGGTTTCTTTATCTTTAAATTTAATTTATAGTGTAAAAATGCGTAAACCCTTACTACAATTGTTCTTTTTCTATCTTCATCTTGAACTAATTCAGGAAGATTTGTTTCATTTAATAATAAATTTTCTACTAACTTTTCATAAATTTCTTCTATAATTTCATTCTTTCCTACTATTTTTTTAAGATATTCCTCTGTTTGTTTTTTAATTCTTTCTAAATGATCAATATCTTCTTTAGTTCTTGGTGAAAGTTTTGTTTTTTTACTAACAATATAATCAAAATTAATTCCATAAATATTTTTTAAATCTTTTTTTCCTTCTAAATAACCTCTAAATCTTGCTGAAAATAATGTTTCATCTCTAGCTTCTGCATCTTTAAGCCAATTTTTATTTTTATATTTGCCTTTAATAACTCCTTCTTCAGTCATTAATTCACAAATCCTATCATAACAATAACTAGACTCCATCTCTTTTTGACCTAATTCTTCAAGTAGGCGTGCCTTTACATTTTTTAGTTTTTGTTCTAACATTTTTACATCTCTACAATTGAATAATGATTTGTTTATAAAACTTACTTATTAATACTTTTAAAATTCATAAGATTTAAGTACTGGGGCTTAATTAAGCTGTTTTACAGTGATTTAAAGTAACCGAAAGCTTTATATACAAGCATATACTACTAATCAGTAATAACAAGAGGTTTTCCTGATCCTAAAAAATAAAACAGGAGGAGGCAAAAAATATGGCATACAATATAAATGAATTCGCAAAAGCTTATCAAACTGCGGATTTAAAAGAAATAGGTAAATTAGATCTTGTTGATGAATTAAGAATGCATCAATATAGGGCTACCCAAGAGAGAGCTGATAAAGAACTAAATCCCGCTAAAAAGTTTAAAATGATGTCTGAACTATGGCAAGATATTATGCAATCTGGTTCATACTTTGCAGGCGCAGGTAAGTTAGGTAGCAAGGTAGGAGAACTTGACTTAGGCGAAGAAGAAACATTAAGTTTGTTTGTCCAAGTTGGTTCAACATTAGTTGATAAACTATTGAAAAAGTAAAACTCTTTTTTATTTTTTTAATTTTATTTTTGAAAAATAACAAGTAGCTAGAACTATGTCAAACACAATCAAAGACTTGATTCAAAGTCTTTTAAACCCAAACAAAGAACAATTAGAAAAACTAGCTAAACATTATTCTGTAGATATTGGGAAAAAACCTAAAAGATTAAGTTCAAATTTGGCAACCAAGATTCAATCAAAAGGTGATGATTATAAAGATATTTATTATGCATTAGATAATGATATTTCTAAATTAAAAGAAATAGATGGTTTTGATGCTTTTCGTGTTCATCAATACATTGTTATGGTTAACAAAGCTAAAGAAATTAAAGATCCTGCTAAAAGAAGTTCAGAACTTTCACAAGTTTATGGCAGGATATTTCAAGATATATTAATAACATTAGGTTTAGTAGATACTGAACAGTTTAATGAACTATCTGCTGAAGAAAAGCTAAATTTAAGCATGTCTTTTGGACAGCATTATTTTGGAGATTGAAATGAAAATCTTAATGGCTACAGATTTGCATTTGGATGAACATAAAGATAATTTTGAATATTTGAAAGAGTTCTATAAATTTGCTGATGAAAAAAATCCTGATTTAATTTTAGCATTAGGAGATATTGCTGATTCAGGGTTTCAGGGAGTAGATAGAGAAAAGTATAAACAATTATCTCAAGGTTTGATGACACAATTAGCTAATCACGAATTAGCAAAAAGATCTAAACATAAAAAAATAGAACTTACGCCTTATGAATTAAATAGTATTTTGCCAATAATTGCTGAAGAAATCTATTTTAAAAAAAGATATCCGGGACATATTAAAGAAGCTTGTAGAGAATATTTAGACTTATTAGATCAGGCAGAATGGAACTTGCAAAATGTTTATCATATTTTTAATCATACTGTAGGAGAAAATAAAGAAAGAACATTAACTTTGCCTGGAAATCATGATATGGATTTAGAGCAAACTATTTTGAAAGAAATAGATATGCATAAAAAATCAAAAGAAGTTAAAGGTTTTAAGATAGCAGGTTATGGTAATGCTATAATGGAGAATTGGGACCATATTGCTGCTGGTTGTCCAGTTGAGTTAACAGTTCCATTTAATGAGTATCCTAAACAAGTTAGTGTATTAGATGATAAAGTTGAATTAGTTTCAGAACCAAGAGACTTTTTAATGCAAGAACAACCAAATATTGTTTTATTACATAATCCTATGCATGGCTATTTAGATTTTTCTGAATTTAAAAAAGAGTTAGTTGGAAGTTTTGGTTTTTTACAATATGCCCAACAAGGTTTATCAGAATTATATTTTTCAGGACATATTCATGAAAGTTCAGGTATTCAAACAATAAAAACTAAAAATGGAAGATTTTCAGTTGTAATCAATCCAGGAGTATTAGGAAATACTAAAACATTCGATGAAAATGGTCAAATGAGGCCGATTCAAGGCGGTTCATTTGTTGAAGTAGATTTAGATGATGAAACCAAGAAATTCCAAACGGCTAAATTTTATAAAATTAATATATTAAGTAATGGTGAAGCTATTATAGATTCAATAAGTACAATTATAAGAGATAATCAAGATAATTTAAAAGAATTAGTTACAAATCAGTTAGCTATAAATATACAATACACCCAATTAAAAAACAAAATAATACTATAACACAATGGAAAGAAAAACATACACCATAGATTTGAAAACAGGTTTATTGTGTGCTATGTTAATTGATGGTAGTGCTATGGATCTTCATTGTCATTCAAAATATTCTTCACAAAATGTTCAAACAGGAGCATCTTCAACTATTGGTGTTCAAGAATCAAATACTAGTATAAAAAAATTATATGAAATGTTAAAAAAGAGAGAAATGGACATTTTTACAGTTTCAGACCATAATACTATCAAAGGAGCATTAGAATTAAGAAACAATAGAAGAAAAAAAGGTCTTGATGATTCTATAATTAATTGTGAATATGATGTTTCTATAGATCCATGCTTAGAACCAGGTCCGCATGTTTCTTTTATACATGTTGGTTGTTGTGGTTTGGATTATGCAGATAATGCTACTAGCCCTTTACCTGATAATGAAGTTATGAGTCTTCATAATAAATTATTGGATAAAACAGAAGAAGGTTATAAATCATTTATTAATTTTTGTTATGAAAAAGACATAGGTATTGTTTTTAATCATCCAGGTTGGAAAGGAAATTCAAATGTAGATTTTACAGGAAAACAATTAGAAGAAATTTGTATGGATTTTTCAAAAGTAAATGGTTTATTAGAAATAAATGGGGACCATCAAAATGAAAATTTATGGGCTTTAGAATTAGCACAATTACTTAAAATGCCTATTTGTTGTGGAACAGATGCACATTTGCCAAGGCGTCTTGGAAATCAATATACTATTGCTTGGAATGAAGAAGAAACAGAATCAGGAATTAAAAGAACTCCTGTAAAAGAGGCTAGAGAATATTTAACAGCTTTGAAACAAGGAAGAGTAGGTATTGGGAGTAGGTTTGAACTTCCTGAAAAATTTGATAAATTAGGTGTTTTAGATATAGAAGATCAAAAGAAAATAGTTAAATATCAATTTAATGGAGATTGGCTTCAAATATTATTAGATGTTTGGCATGGGGCTGGAAATTTTGTGAATCCATTTACATATTGGAATGCTAGGAAAGCTATATCTCTTGGAGCTTTAACTGCTATACCTTTTGCTATAGCTCCCTTTTCTTCATATACAGCTTTAGGATTATTTGGTTTGGAAGCTTTAGCATGTAGCTTGTTAATTAATGGAATTCCAATTGTTGAAAGATTAAGTGTTGCAAATGATACAAGGACTCTTTATAAAGATTGGAAAAAATATCATGCCGATTTAGATACTGCTGAATTTAGAGAAGAAAGAGATAACATTATTGAAGAAGTAAACTTAAAAGAAGAACAAATTAGAAATTTAGAATTTGAAGTTTCACAAAAGAAAGCTGAAATTGAAGAAAAAGAATTAGAAATTTCTAAAATTTATGAATATTATGAAGAAGCAAGTCATTTACCAATTCTTAATCCAAAATTAAGACATTGGCATTGGCTTTCTCAGAAGTTTGTAAATGCTTTACCTTGGGTACAAGCAAGTGGGCCAAAAACTAGTTCTAAACTTACAATTCCTAAGGAAAAAAAGAAGAAAAAGTCTAAATCTTAACTTTCTTCCAAAGTTTTTTAATAGAATATTCTGCTAATGGTTCTAAATTAACTATATCTTCTGTATTATATTTGATTAACAAATCTAAATATTTTCTTTTTCCAGTATGTTGCCACATTTCCCAGCAATAGACTGCTTCATTTCCCAACATGCTTTGCACTTCCTTGTCTCTTTTTATTTTTAATTTTTTCTCAATCTTTTTTAATCCGCCATTTAATCCTATCTTACTACATACATGCCTTAAATCTATATGAGCTAACTTAATATCATGATTAAAATATTTGTTTAACATAGGAATATCAAAAGAACTGCCATTAAAAGTTATTATAACTTTATATTTGTATAACTCATCTAAAAAATCTTTTTTATTCAAATTAATGCCACGAATAAAATGCTTGACTTCTTGACCATTATACAAGCCAATACAGGTGATGTTCCAGCCAGAAGTTTCTATATCTAAATAAACAGCTTTATCTTTAAATTCAGGATAAATGCGCCACATTTCTCCATGTTCCATAAAATCTTTGAAAAATCCGGGATTTTCATAACATAAATTAAGTTTAGCTAACCTAATCATTTGATCATGCTTTTTTTTAATTAATGGCGAAATGCCTTTTATTTTAGAATTAAGAAAATCTTGCCAGGTTTCTATACCTTGCTTCCATATTTGTTGCTCTTTTTTTTGCCCTACTTTATCTAAAAAGATAAAACTGTTACGTATCATGTTAACCTCTAAAAATAGTAAGAGGGGTCATTGCTGACCCTTCAATGCCTAGTATATTGTTTTCCCCAGATGCTCCTTGACTATCACCTCCAAACATAAAGGTAATATAATAATCCAGTATATAAACAAAACGCGGCTATTTGTCAAATGGCAAGTGGTTACCTTCTAATAATTTAGCGGCTTTCTTTATTTGCTTTGTTTTTCTTTTGTATCAACAACTAGCTTTGTTTAACTGAGGCAAGTGTGAAATAGAAAATTTACAATTTTGCTGAAAAAATAGTGCTTTTTTTTAGTAAGCTTGATAAACGCCAATTTTAACAACAGGAATTATGGGCAATATTTCAAAAGACAAAGAGTATAATAACTTTGTAGTTGAAGTCAAGAACAGAATTAGGCAAGCCCAATATTCTGCTTTAAAATTAGTAAATAAAGAACTAATTAATTTGTATTGGGATATTGGCAAAAAAATAGTCGAGAAGCAGAAAAGTTCAGGATGGGGAAAATCAATTGTAAAAAACTTGTCAAAGGATCTGCACAATGAGTATCCAGGGATAAGAGGATTTTCAATAGGAAACTTATGGAGGATGAGGAATTTTTATCTTAAATACTCAAATTTACCAAAACTCGCACCATTAGTGCGAGAAATAAGCTGGTCAAAAAATATTATTGCTATGGAAAAATGTAAAACTAGTTCTGAACGAGAGTTTTATATAAATATGACAAAAAAATTTGATTGGACAAAAGAGATACTTATAAATCAAATAGAAAATAAATCGTATGAGAAATATCTTCTTAACCAGACAAATTTTGATAAATCTCTTTCCAAAAAATGTCAAATTCAGGCCAAATTAACTGTGAAAGATGAATATATTTTCGATTTTTTAGATTTAGGAGATAAACATTCAGAAAAAGAACTTGAAATTTCTCTTATGGAAAAAGTAAGAAAATTTTTAACAGAGATGGGTGGTGATTTTTGTTATATTGGAAACCAATACCGAATTGAAGTAAATAATAAAGAATATTTTATTGATTTATTATTATATCACAGAAAAATAAAATGTTTAGTTGCAATAGAACTTAAAATGGGTGAGTTTATGCCTGAATTTGCAGGTAGAATGCAATTCTATCTCTCTTTACTCGATGATAAAGTTAAGATGAAAAATGAAAATCCCTCACTAGGAATCATTATTTGTAAAAGCAAAGACAGAACAATAGTTGAATATGCTTTAAAAGAATCAAAAAAACCAATAGGTGTTGCTACTTATAAAATAACTTCTAAATTGCCAAAAAAGCTATCAAGATATTTTCCATCAAAAACAAAGATAGTAGAAAAATTAGAATGGAAAATTTAGAGATTTATTTGTAAACTTTGCCTCTGCTAAATAAAGCAATTAATTTCTTTAAACAATTTAAAGCTAACAAAGCAACGGCTATAAGAAATTACCTTCTAATAATCTTAGGAAAGTCACCAGTTAAATCTAAAACAGTAGATGCCTTATTATCTAAGACACCATCGTCTATGATAAAATCAACCTGTTCTAAGATTGAATGAGCAATCCTGTCTAAATCAACAGCAGGTTCTTCACCGCTTAAATTAACACTAGTAGTTATAAAAGGTACTTTTGCTCTAGCAACGAATTTACTAAACTTATGGTCTGGAATTCTAACTCCTACAGTATCAAATTTAGAAACTTCTTTACCAAATAAACCTTTTTTCTTAGGTTTTAAAATATAAGTAAAAGGTCCGGGCAACTTATCTAAGTAAGCTTTACTTACTTTGAAATTCTTTGCAATCCATTCTTTAGATGGTGCTATAATAGAAAATGGTTTATCTGTTCTTTTTTTAATATCTCTAATCTTCATAACAGATTCAGGTAATAAAGCATTACATCCAATGCCATAAATAGTGTCAGTAGGATAGATAAAAATATCTCCTCGCTTGATTCTTTTCACTATATCAGCTGAATTCAAGCCTTTCATCTTAACTATCTTTACCATATAAGTTAAGTTTGAAGCTAGATATAAAAAGGTTATGCTAAACTATTTCTTGTAAACCTCTCCATAATCACTATCAATATTTTCAATAGTAATCATATCGCCAGTTTTAATCATTTTAGTAGCATTGCCTGTTCCAACAATACAAGGAAGACCAAATTCCCTTGCTATGCTAGCAATATGGCAAGTTTTTCCTCCATGGTCAGTTACAATGGCTAACATTTTGGTTATATACTGTGCTAAATTAGGCTTAGCAAACTCTGTAACTACAATTCTGCCAGCAGGCATTTCCTCTAAATCTTTTATACTTTTAACCAAATAAGCTTCACCAGTTAAATTTCCAGGACAAGCAATATAGCCTTTAATCTTTTCTTTTTCTTTTGCTTGAGATTTTCTCCAATCAGCTTCAAGCCAATTTTCTAAACCTTTATCAATGGCATCTTGTAAATTTATATCTCTTAATTGAGCTAAGGCAGCTAACTGAATAAAGGCTTGACCATAGGCTAATACTTCATCATCTTTTGTACCGTGTGGTCTAGCGTTAGGATTTAGTTTAGGATCATGTGAAATATATTTTCCTAAATCACCAATTTCAGTTACAGCAATTACATATCTGAATTCAACATCTTGCCTGTCTTCTTTGCTCATTAATTCTTGTATTGTTTCTTCTAGTTTTTTCATTTTTCACCTCTTAATTCTGGATATAATTCATAAAGCTTGTTCAAGCATTTCTCATATTGTTCTACCTTTATCCAAGGTTCAGTGTGTATAAACTTGTGTTCAGAATAATGGATATAGTCTATTGATTTCCACCGTGCTTTTTCCTTTTTATCCTTGAGAAAACTTTCGAATTCTTTTATTCTTTCAATCAATTCTTTCATTCTTTCCCCTTTTTGTATTTACAGTCAAACATCTTTTCAGTTTCATAATAAGCATCTAAGCTTCCATGGCCTGTATTGAAACTTTTAGTACAAATGCATTCATCTCCATTTTCACCAAAGCTTTTTTCGCACATGATTGCATCTCCTCGTCTTCTTCTTAATAAATATGCAAATTCGCATATTTCTCCCAAATCTTCTGGTTTTATGTTATTCATATTCTCACCTCGCACATAATAGGTGTTGTAGTTACGAAAAATCTTTCTTACATTTTTTTGTATTAGTGTTGTAGTAAATTATATAAACATTAAAAGTAGCATTTAGACTAATGCCCTTAGATCCTAAAACAACAAAGAAAATCAATGAATTTGTTTATTCACAGCCTAGAACTATTCAAGAGATTGCCCAGCTTATTAAAAAGAACTGGCGTACTGCAGATTCTTATGTTAAACAGATTTCTTCTCAAATGGGCACAATTTCTATAAAAATATTAAGACCAGGCACAAGAGGCGCAGTGAAAATAGTTTATTGGAACAGCACAGATAACATAAATTCAACACAAGCACAGGAATTATTAATGAAAAAATTAGAAGTAGGTAAGACAAAAAAGGATTTTTCTCCATTTGATATTTATCAATATGTTCCAAAGAAAAAACGTTTCTCCTTTTTTGAAGACCAAGAAGAAGAAAACATCAATGTCAAACAAGATTTAGTAGGCTCATTAAGAAAGGCCAAGAATCAAGTTTTAATATTTTCAGGAAACCTTTCATGGGTTACAATAAAACAAGGCAAAGAGAAAATGTTAGATGTCTTTACAGAATTAGCCGATAAAGGCATTTATATTAAAGTTTTGACTAAAGTGGATATTACAAGTTTAGATAATGTGATTGAATTATTGGCTATTAACACACAAATAGGAAAAGATATGATGGAAGTAAGGCATTGTGAGCAACCATTAAGAGCTTTTATTGTTGACAATAAGTTTGTCAAATTAAAAGAAATAAAAGATCCTAAAGATTATGATGTGAAAAAATCTAAAAAAACATATATATTCTATGAAATATTTGATTGCTGTTGGATAGAGTGGCTTCAAAAAGTTTTCTGGAAATTTTTTGCTTCTTCTATTCCTGCAAAAAGAAGGATTGACGATTTAAGGACGGTTAAAAGACTTTAATGGAAACCATGTGCATAATCTCCAAACTTGATGCCATAAATCCTAGCCCACCCATCAATGATAACATATTTAGAATTAACCTTTACTTTTAGATATTGATGTATTGAAATATAGTGAAGCCTCCCAATCACAGCAAGCTGTGGGGCATCCATTAGATTGAATGCAAAGAGAGTTCTTGGTTCATTGACGAAAGCAACCTTTCATCTCCCAAAGCGTTACTTACCGCACTTCCTGCGGTAGCGCCGTTTAAG
>JAHIMK010000133.1 GCA_018896675.1 Nanobdellota archaeon | reverse complement strand
TTTTACTACTACTTTGCTTAAAAATTATCAGGGTGATCTTTTAAGGGTTGCCCAATATACCAGGCATAGAAGCCTGGAGATGTTACAAGTCTATAATGACAATATTGAGATGGAAAATGATTTGCCGAAATATTACAAAACTTTTAAGGGGGTAAAGTTTTAAATGAAGATGAATGTCAATAAATTAAAGGAAGCAGTTAATAAAACCGGATTCCTTGCTGAATTAGAGGCTGGGAGATGTTTTTATGAAAATAATTGGGATGTCAAGCAAAATTTTTATTATATTGATAGCGCTGAAAAAAAAGAAAGAGAGTTAGATATATTAGCGACAAGCTTAGCTCGCCCAATTGATTATAAATCCTATCAAGTATCACTTTCTCTATTCTGCGATGTGAAAAAAATTAATGATAATAAAGCATGGGTCATTTTCTCGACTAAGAAAAATCAACACGATCAGAAAATTGATTCTTTAAAAATTATTTCTAAATTACAAAAATCCAAAAATATTGAAATAGCAAAGAACATTCTAAGGCAAAGGCAAGAATACCCAAGGATAGGCAGAACCTATAGCGTAATATCCGAAGGTGGCAAATATGAAGAGGACCAGATATTTGTGGCTATTAAGGCTTCAACAAACTCACTCAAGTATTACTATGGACTTGAATTTCAAAACGATAATACTATCGGAAACAAAAATATTAGGAATAATATTATTTTAAAAATAATGGGACCATTAATAATATTAAAGGGCTCATTATATGAAATATATTTAAATGAACAAAATAAGGAGTGTTATGAAGAACGTAAAAGTTTAATTATTGCTTATAATAATATCTGCGATAATGTGATTGCAGAAAACTATTTGATAGAAATTGTTACCATTGATGAATTAGATAATTTTCTAAAAGAAAAGAAACGATGGTTACAATCTTTGGCCAATGACATATTTGATTAGTTAAAATTTTATTCTACTTCCCATAAGTCTAATTACAGGAAGTAGAAATTGGATGTTCAATATATGATATGTATCAAAAAATTTTCTAAAGACAATGCAAATATTTTTTTGGCCCAAGCATACGAGGAAAGTCGGTATTTCAGAAATTTAAGCAATTATGTGTTTTATATTTTTTTAACTATCTATATCGGGATATTTATATTACAAATTAATTATTCGTTAATGATGATGCCATTATATGTCCGTATTTATTTAGCTTTTTTTATTTTATTTTCGTGGATCTTTGTGTCTTTTCTTTTGCTTCGATACCACAATATGCATGGTGGATGTCAAGAAATAATTTATGTAATAAAAAAGCGATATTTATCTTACCCGATTATTTTTATAGAAAATTCCAATTATAAAAATTTTCATAAAAGAGATTTTTGGCGTAAGGCAATGATTGGTAAAGGGCATAAAGAATTTATTTTTTATCTCTTTATCTTCATGCTTTTTAACGTAATATTTCTATGCAATCAGGAATTATTTTCCATATTGCTGACTATATTAATTAAGATACGATTAATTCTATAAAGAGTGTGTAATTATCAAAAAGCAGGTGAAATAATGAACAAAAAAGCTACTGAAAAAAACAATATTTTAACCATAGGAGAATTAGCCGAAGTTTCCGGTACAAGACAAACTACGCTTAAATATTATACTGAGCTTGGTCTTTTGCCTTTTAGCCAGGACGGGGAAAGATTAACCCGGAAATATAAAGAAGAAGAGGCATTAGAAAGGCTTGAAAAAATTAAAGAATTGAAGGAAAAAAGATTAACTATAAAAGAAATTATTGAGCATTTTAATAAATCATAATTATGAATAATAAAAATATCAAAATGCAATTTGCGGAAATACTTTTTTATTGGCTACCAAGCTCTTTAACTAAAAAAGGAAATAAACTGTGCTAAAACAATTATTAGAACAATATCTTAAGAATCTTACAAATACTTTTCAACGCGGTGATGCCCGTGAAGAAAGCTATTATGCTAACCTGGATGAATTAATCAAAGAAACAGCCGCTTTTTTGAAAGTAAAGAATATCGATGTTACCATACTTCCCAAAAAAACCGAAGCCGGGAATCCTGATTTTCGCATTTGGGACGGGAAAAACCACATTACCGGTTATATTGAAGCCAAAGATCCTTCTACTGCTAATTTGGATTACATTGAAGGAACTGAACAGTTGAAACGTTATTGCGATACCTTTCCCAATGTTAT
>JAHIMK010000016.1 GCA_018896675.1 Nanobdellota archaeon | reverse complement strand
GGAAATTATAATTTATCTTTAATCCATCATTTGTAATTAAATAATCCTCAATATTCATATATTCGATTCAATAATCTGCATTAATATAATTTATGTATATTGACAGAAACCTTTTTAAAGAAAATAGCTACTTCTATTTCAGAAAATAATGTCTCGGTGGCTCAGTCTGGTAGAGCACACGGCTGTTAACCGTGCGGTCGCAGGTTCAAATCCTGCCCGGGACGCTCTTATCATGGGCCCTTGGCTTAGTCTGGTTATAGCACCCGACTGATAATCGGGAGGTCGTGGGTTCAAATCCCATGGGGCCCATTTAATGACTTTAGTTCTAAAATAGCTTGTTAAAATACAGAAAGTTTATTAATTATACTTGGGATTTTAATTTTATGAAATACATTGACTTACATATGCATTCATTTTATTCAGATGGTATATATTCACCTAAACAATTAATAAGGGCTGCTAAACTTAACGGGCTTGAGATGGTGGCTATTACAGACCATGATAATATTCAAGGTTATTATGAAGCATTACCTGAAGCTAAAAAATGTAATATTGAATTAGTACCTGGAGTTGAGATAAACACTCTTGAGCACCATCTTTTAGGTTTAAACTTTGATCCAAATAATCAAGGATTTGTTAAATTTGTTCAATATTCTCAAGACACTCAAAATGTTGTAACAGAACAAAGAATTGAAAAGTTACAAGACCATGGAGTTCCTATTAGTTTAGAAAAAGTCAAACAATTTTTTCCAAATTGTACATTAGGAAAGTTAGCCATCACTCAAACTATGCTTTTAGATAAAACTTGTAGAGAATATCTTGAAAAAAAACATAAAGAATTAGATTTAATAAAAATATTAAAATTTTATCTTGGAAAAGACAATGGAATTGTTGCGCATGTTGAGAAAAAAGGAGGCATTCATTGGCAAGAAGCAATTGAAGAGATACATAAAGCAAATGGTTTAGCAGTTTTTGCACATCCTCCAATCAAATCAAAAAATCTTTCTGAAGTTTTAGACATGTTTGAAGGGATTGATGGAGTAGAGATTCAACCATCTTTTTATGAGGAGGGCTATGCACCATTTGAAAAATATGCAAAACAAAATGGGCTCTTTTTAACATATGGCTCTGATTACCATGGTCCTTTTTTAAAAGGTGAGATATTAGAAAGAGAAGATAATATTATAGATGAAACTGTTTTAGGTGAGATTAAAAAATAATTTATTAACAAGTTCTTTAGCTTTATTGAACCTTTTATTATAATTCCCATTAATTGTAACAAATTTGATTCCTCTTTCTTTATACATTTTTTTAAGTTTTTCATTATTTAGTTTTCTTTCTTCTTTTTTTCCAGCAAACCTTAATCCGTCTGAAACCCATTTAATATCTGGCTCTAAGAATATAACTAAATCATAATTTTGAATCTTAATTATTTCTTCAATTAAATCCGATTTTTCTTTATTAAAATACATATCAAGATAATATTGGGTTATTGTTGCTTCACTATCTATAAATAAGACTTTATTGCTTGTTTCTCCTTTTTTTATTTGTAAAAGATAATGTTGCATAGCAATCTGATTAAACATTTCTTTTGTTAGAAAATTAGAATATTTTTCACAATAATCTCGTCCTATTTCATGAACATATTCTGTATTATAGAATTTTGCTAATTTTTTTGTTAATATAGTTTTGCCACAACTTTCAGTACCTATAATGGCTACTTTTTTTGTGAAATATTGTCTTACACAATTAGGTAATTTGTCCCAATTATCGTAAAGATTTTTTCTTAACTCTGTTGCAGATATAGTAACTGTTTTCCGTTCATTGTCTATGACTACATGTTTGGAATCAGGATAATTTTTTTTGAATAAATCATTATATTCATTTTCTGAACTAAATACAAAATCAATAGGTTTGCCTATTGCTTTTTTTATTTTATTGGCACCTTCTTCCCAATTATAATTATTGTCCCATTGATCATCTTCTATATGGATGATTTTTATATTTTCTAAATTATTCAAAGATTCACCCAACCATGAAAGTCTTACATCGGCAGGGATATATTTTATTCCATCTCTTTCACATAATTCTTTATCTCTATTTTTTGAAGAAGATAAAATAACATAAAGTTCATCAACATAATTTGAAGCTGCAATTATAACATAAATGTGCCCCTGATGAAGGGGGAGGAATTTTCCTCCAATAAACCCTATAGTTTTTTTAGTTGACATTTTGTTTTCGTTCTATTTTTTTCCAATTGTAAAGTCCATAAACTGCATTTACTAAGAACGCTGACCACATAACTAACATGCTTACGTCTCCACTGCTTTTAATAAAAATATAAGCCCACATTATTATAGAAAGAACATCTACAACAATCCAGAAGAACCATTGTTCTGTTAATCTTTTATTAAGCATAATTGTTGCTATTATAGAAAAAACAGTTGTAGCAGAATCAATAAAAGGTAAAGTTCCTTTAATCATCATTAAAATTAATCCATATAAAGTTAAAAGAACAATTGAAGCTCCAAACCACATAAATCTCTTTTTCCAAGTTAAACTTTTTACAACTACTTCTCCTTTTTTGTTGTTCTTTAAGTGTTTTCTCCAAAAATAAATACCTATGAAAGTCATTGGTAAGAAATAAAGCATATTTAACATTACATCTCCAAAGTACCTACTTTGATAAGCGACATATGAATAAGCAAAAATATTGATTAAACCAAAATAAAAACTACTAATTTTTGCTTTTGCTGTTAAAACAACACATAACATTCCTGTTAAAGAAGCTATTAAACCAATCCAACTATCTTGCCAAACAAAGAACAAATAGATGTTTATGACAGTAAAAACTAATAGCCATATCTTTTCAAATAGATTCCATTCTACAAAGTAATTGAACCTTCCCAAAAAAGATGTTTGATTTATTCCCATATAGTTAGTGTATATACTACACTATTTAAATGTTGTGATAAATAAATATAGATTAAAATAATAAAAAACTATTGTATAGTCTCTTCTTCTACAATTCTGTTTGTATACCTATCAAAATTATCCAAAAGTTTTTTTGCAACTAATACATTAATAGTATAATTTTGGATTTCAGGACAATCCCCAAATTTTCTATAATCTAAAAAATCAAAGCTTTGAGCTTTTTTAATTAATCTCATAGTACCTTTTACTCCGGCATTATAAGCAGTAATTGCAGGAACTACATCGCCTTCAAAATAGATAATATTTTTTCTCATTAATTTTGTTGCACCCATAATGTTTGATCTTAAATATTTTGGATTAACACCTAACTCTTTAGCAGTATCAGGCATTAACTGCATCATTCCTTTAGCACCAACATAACTTGTAGTTATGTGCCCTGGAATTTTTTTAGTATAAATTTTATTTTTCCATTTCTTTGTGACTAATCCAGTATGGTTACCTTGACTTTCAACAAAAGCAATAGCTTTCATCAAATTTTTTTCAACACCATACCTATTAGCATATTGTTGAAAAATTTTATCATATTTATCAATTCTCTCAATCGCATTTTGATGATTTCTTCTTTCAAATTCAGTATAAGTTATTAGTTCATATTTTTCATTAACAACATCTTCTAATGTTTGTTTTTGTTCTGCCTGTCCTTCAGAATCTATAGGGACATGAACAATCTTTTCATGATGTACATGCTTAATTATAGGCTTACAAACACATAATTTTTCATAAAGAATATCATCACCATATTGTTCAACATATTCTTGGATACTTTCAACATGATATTGTAATCTTCCTAGTGGTGCATCACTAGGCAATGTAGTACCAGCTAAAGCTAATGCAAATAATATTTGTTTAGATTTATTTAATTTAAATTTCCAATTAGTTTGATATTCTTCAACAACTTTATTTTTAAAATCTCTTAAGAATTTCATTTACAAACCTCATCATCCTCTTTGCAAAGTGCTTCATGTCTGCAGAATGAAATTATGTCTCTATTTCTTGTTAAATCTTCTAAAGTATTATAACCAATTACTGGGCTAGTAGAATGTATAATAACATGTTTGCCCTTTTGATCTGGTTCAAATTTTAAATAAACACTCTCTTTTCTTTTTGATACTTTACCTTTGCCAACATAAATTCCTGAATGTCCAAATTTTGAATTACCTGTTGAAGAAAAAATATCTCCTGGTCTTAAATTTTCAACATCTTCAAACTTATTTTTTCTAACATGATATGTTTTAGTACATTTATCTATTCCATTACCAGCAGGAAGAGGTATTTCAACACCTTTTTTCTTAGCAGCATATTTAAAGACACTACCAACATAAGCAGCACATTGTATTTTACATTGTTTTTTTTGAGCTTTTTCGGGACTACAACTATCTGTAGATTTACCATAAGGATTTCCAACATATTTTTGAGCCATATCAACTATTTCTTGCCCTGTTAATTTACCAACTGGTGCATAATATTGTTCACAAACTTGCTCTAAGCTATGACCATGGTTATGTAAAAGCTCTTCAGGCGGCTTGTTTGGATTTTCATAGAAATTTATTGTAGCAGCAAATAGAAAAGCTCCTAACGTATATTTAGGTGGTATTTTTTGCCATCCTTTAACTAGTAATCTTCCTAATCCTTCTATTCCTTTGCCTAATCCTTCAATTCCTTTGTATAATAAACTCATTTTTAATAGATCCCCTATATTTTTGTTAGAATTCTAAAAAATTGCTAATTTAAATACTTTCCGGTGGTAACAAATTAATTAATCTTAGAAGTTTATCTTGAACTTCTTCAACAGGAGCATTTCCATCAATTAATTTAGCATTAATCTCCTTAGAATATATTATATAAAGCATAAATAAACTATTTAGATAATCTTCTTTCATTACTATTGAATCTGGTGGAAAATTACCTTGTTTATGCCTTAAAAGAGCTATTTTAGGTTTTACCATAAACATAATCTTATTTTCATAATTAATGTCCAATTTATCTCTTTTATTGAAAAGAAAATCCCTTTCTTTTTTTGACATATAACCATTAATATAATGTGCTTGAGGCCATATTTTACAATCATAATAACCTCTATCTAATAAAATTAAGTCTTCTTTAGCATTTTCTTTAAAAAATATTTCTAAATAGTCTAAATAACGATTGTTAAAATCATAAACAGTTTCACCTTCATTAAAAGGAATCTCTCTATCTGTGAAAACTTTAGCATTAAATTTATCTTTTAAAAGATTAGTTTGAGTACTTTTTCCAGCCCTAGGCATACCTAAAAATTCAACAATCATTTTAAGATATTTTAGCCCCTTCTTTCATCTTCTTTTCAGGGCTTAATACAGCCACATTCTTATCATCAGTGGCAGCTAATAGCATTCCTTGGCTTTCTACACCTCTTAATTTGACTGGTTGTAAGTTAGCTACAACAACAATTTCCTTGCCTTTAAGGTCTTTAGGCTCATAATACTGCTTTAATCCAGCCACGATCTGTCTTTTACCTAGTTCACCTAAATCTACTTGTAATACATACAATTTGTCAGCGTCTGGGTGTGGTTTAACTTCCAACACTTTACCTATTCTTAAATCCAGTTTTTGAAATTCTTCAAAGCTTACCATTTTTTTTGTTTCCTTTATTTTAAAATATTCAGTAACTTTAGACGTTTTGTCTTGCAAATCCTTAATTTGTTTATCTTCTAATTTATTGAATAATAATTCAGGCTTATTAATCTTATGCTTGGATTTTAATTTAAATGTTTTAATCTTATCCCATGAATTTGATTTGATGTTTAATATTCTTAAAATCTTCTTTGAAGTGTTAGGCAAGAACGGTTCACATAACAATCCTAATATTAAACATAAGTTGCTACAATTTGAAATTATAGTTTTAGCTCTCTCTAAATCTTTCCAAGGTTCATTGTCTTGAAAATATTTATTTCCTAATGAAGATAAATGCAATAATGCTTCCAAGCTTTCCTTTAACTTAACTTCATCCATTAGAGTAATGTAATTATCAACTTGTTTTTCAACTTGTTTTATAAAAGTTTTATCTTTAACATTTAATTTAACTTCAGGTAAAACTCCCTTGAATTTATTATTTAAGAAACTTAAAGTTCTGTTAACAAAATTTCCAAAGTTTCCAACTAGTTCAGTATTAACTCTTTCTTGGAACTCTTTCCAGAAAAATTCTGTATCTCTTGTTTCTGGTATTAAGTATGATAAATAAAATCTCCAATAATCTGCATCCAAGCCAGCTTTAGGTAAGTTTTCACAAAATACTCCAAATCCCTTGCTTTTACTGAACTTGCTACCTTCATAATTCAAATATTGTAATCCTACTACATTGTAAGGTAAGTTATAATCTCCATTAGCCATTAGCATTCCTGGGAAGAAAATAGTATGGAAAGGAATATTGTCCTTGCCAACAAAATGATAAATTTTTGAATCTTTTCCTTGCCAGTATTGTTTCCATTTTTTTGGATCCCATTCTTTTGTTGAAGAAATGTAACCAATAGGTGCATCCACCCAAACATAAAATATGAAATGTTCATAACCTTTGAAAGGAACTTGAACTCCCCACTTTAAGTCTCTTGTAATGCATCTTGGCTTTAGACCTTCCTTAATCCAGCCCAAAGCTAATCCTTTAACTTGAGAACGCCAATGTTTTTGTGAGGTAATCCATTTTTTCAATTTAGATTCTAGTTTGTTTAACTCAAAAAACAAATGTTTTACTTTTTTGAACTCAATATTCTTACCTTTACAAACAGCACAATATGGTTTTTTTAATTTGATTGGATCTAATAACTTACTGCAATGCTCGCATTGGTCACCCCTAGCCTTTTCATAACCGCAATGAGGGCATATGCCTTCAATAAACCTGTCTGCTAATTGTCTTTGACAATCTTTGCAAAATGGCAATTCTAAAGTTTTTTCTGTGATATAACCATTCTTGTAAACTTTTTTTAAAAATTCTTGAGTAGTTTTATGATGTATTGGTCTGCTAGTTTGTGAGAAATTGTCATAGCTGATTTCAAACCAATCATAGATTTCTTTGTGAATCTTATAGTAGAAGTTAGAAAGCTCTTTAGGCGTAATCCCATACTTTTGGGCTGCAATTTCCGAAGCAGTGCCGTGTTCATCAGTACCGCCAACAAAAACTGTATCATGACCTATTAACCTGCAAAATCTTGCAAAAATGTCTGCAGGGAAATGTGATCCTACTATGTTTCCTATGTGTGGTACATTGTTTGTGTAAGGCAAAGCAGCTGTAATAAGCCTTTTTTCCTTCTTCATAGAGAATACTTTAGAGTTAATTATTTATAATTGTTTCTTTAAGGTGCTTTAATCCTATTACAAATTTAATATTTAGTTAATTACTATTTAATAGTAACATTTAAAAAGAAGAAATTTCATTAATTTTACTTAAAGAATATGGGGAAAGCTAAATTTACAAAAATTGAAAGAGAAAAATTTCAGAAAAAATTAGATGAATTTTTGGAAGATAGATTATGGAAGCAAAGAGATTTTAATGGAAGAACATTTTATTTAAAGAAAGAATCAAATTATCCACCTTTTAATTTTTTAGATAAACCTTCTAAAAAGAACTTACTTTCTTTTCAAGAGATTATACAAGAAATAAATTCTTTTTTTTTAGATAATAATTATGGTCTCAAGGTTGAAAATAATATTTGTTTAGATCAAAAAATTAAAGATACTTTTATTATGGGGGCAGGAATTCAATATTTTAGAGAATGTTTTTGGAATGATAAAAATTTAATCAAAGGAAAATATTTTATTCCTCAACCTGTAATTAGAATGAGAACCTTAAATAGAATTGATGAAGGAATTACTTCTTCTTTTGTAAATATTAGTACTGTTGATCTTGAAACTTCATTTAAAAAACATCTTTATCACCTTGATAATTGGTTTAATTTATTATCAAAATTAGGTTTATATATGGGTGACTTTAATTTAGAAGTTATTCCAAAAGAGAGATATGCAAAAAATAAAAAAGGGAATTGGAGTAAAACAGATGGATTTAGTTTAAGTATAAATTATCTTAATTTAAATGTGGGAGATGCTGGTTTCATAAAAATTCCAACTAAAAAACAAGAATTATGTGTTAGTGATATTGGTTTTGGTCTTGAAAGGTTACTATGGTCATTATATAAAACTCCTTCTTATTTTGATATAATTGGTCCGAAAAGTGAAACTAAATATTTAAGATTTAAATTAGTTGATAGTATAAGGTCAGCAACATTATTAGTTATGAGCAATCTTTCTAAAAATAATATTGATTCTTATAATCAATTTAAGAAATTTATTAAAATAGGTTCTCAACATTATGGATCTTTTGATACTATGAAATTAATCAAACATTATCATTTATTTTGGTCAAATTTTATAAAACCACAAAGAAGCGTTTTTAATTGTTATTCTTTTCTTGATCAACAATTGAGGGATAAAAATGAATAAACAAATTTAGGATAGTATTTCTCTTTTAGCTGAATATGATTTCCCTATTGGTGGGGCTCAAAGAATGTTATCAATAATTTCAAAAAGAATGAATAAACCTGTTTATGTTTTGACAAAAAATAAAGTTATAGGACCTATTTGGGATATTAATCCTATTCCTGAGATGCCAAAAACATCAGTTATATTTAGTCCTGTAGTTGATAAATTTCAATTACAATCTTTTTTAGGAAAAAAACAAATAAAATTTTGTCATAGTGGTAATAGTTTAGATAATTTTGTAAAAGATAAAAAAGCAAAAGAAATTAATTGGTTAACTCATAGAAAAAGAGTTTATGAATTTTGGAAGAATAAAGGATTTAACATTGAACTTATTGAAAAAGGCTATATTCCTTATGATAAAAGAGAAATTGAAAAAACTCCTTATAAAAAAGATCAAGGGATATTTATTTCAAGGATTTGTCCAGATAAAGCTCCTGATTTAGCAATTGAAACATTTGAAGATGTTCCACTTTATGTTGTTGGAAGCCATGAATTTAAAGATTATATTTGTTTTCTAAAAAAAAGCATAAATGGAAAAAATATAAATTTTATTCCTCCAGATAATGGGGTGGCTGTTAGTTTAGAAACAAGAGATAATTTATTAAAAGAATCTAAAATTTTAGTTCATTGTTCTTTAGGAGGGATGCATGATTATTTAGAATATTCAATTCTTGATGGGTTAATTTTTAATTGTATTCCTTTATGTATTACTCCTAATCCTGAACAATTTATAGTTATAGAAAAAAAAGGAATTGGAAAAGTAGTCAAAACTGTTGAAGAAGCTAAAAAGTGGTTACCTCAAATATTAGAGAACTATGGAGATTATGTTTCTAATTTACAAAAATTTATGAAGCAATTTTTGAAAAATCAAGATGATTTATGGTTAAGGTGGGAATCTAAATTGGAAGAAATTTGTTCAAGGTTAATTGAAAATTAATTCTTGATTTAATTTAATTTCTCTTATCTTTCCTTTATGGAATATTTTAGCAGGTTCTTGTCCTATTAGAAATATTTTGTTATTATTAATATATAATCCATTTTTTTCGCTTAAAGCTATAATTGGGCTTGAATTATGTTTTTCAGATAATTTCATCATTTTATTCTTATCTTTTAAATTATAATGGGTAGTTAATTCATAATTATTCAAACTATTCATTCCAGTTAAATTTTTTATTTCAATCCAATTTTTATCTTCATATAATGAAAGAATAATACTCTTTGAAAAAATAATTGCTCCTGCTGAACCTCCATATATAGGGAGATTTAATTTTATAGCTTTTTTTAAAAAATTCCAAAATCCTGTTTTTTTTAGTTTATTTAATAAATAAGGGGTATTTCCTCCACCAATATAAATCCCAGAAAATTTTAAGGGATTAATTTTTTGAGATTTTTTTAAATCTTCTTCAGCCCATAATTCATATTTTGTAATATTTAATTTATTAAAAGTGGATTTTAACCATTTTAAACAATCAGGATAAGGGTGTTTAATATTGTCTATTGCTATAGGTATATATAATAAAGGTTTAGATTTGTTTAATAGAGATGCAAATAATTTATCTAATTCTTGAGAATCTTTTCCAGATCCACCTCCAGATAAAATAATTTTCATAGAATTAAAAAAGATTTTTGATTTAATAAATCTTTGGGAATAATTTACTTTCAAAATTAAGCTATTTTAAACTGTTTTTTTATTAATTTATTGGTTATTTGAGGGATATTATTTAATTCTTTTTTAATAAATTTTTTAAGATTATCTATTTCTTTTTTATTTAATTCTTTTTCAATACCAACTATAGTTTTCCAAGGATCAATTAGTAATCTTCCACTTTGACTAATTAAAAATACTTCTGAGTATGTTTTAATTTTTTTAGAGATCTTATTTGCGATTTCTTGAGCAGCCAAATTATAGATTTTGCCAATATGATAAACAGGGTTTTTACCAGCAGCACCTTCCATAGTATAAGGTTTTGTTTGACATATTAATTGATTTATCCTATTTCCTCTTCCTACAAGACCTTCATCGCCACTTTCAATGGAGGATCCAATTGCAGTAAGATATATTTCTCCTGTTTCAAAATCATCTCTTGTATTTAAGAAAAGATTAATTTTAAAATAAGGAAATTTTTTAGCTATGAAATTATATATATACTGATGCATAATCTTTAAATTTTTTTTATATTGTTGCTTATTTTGGACAAATTTACTAATTTGGGGGATACATAAAGTTAAATTAATATTTTTATTTATTTTTAGAGCCATAATTTTTATATCTGATCCTAACCAAAGATAATCTTTTTTAAGACTTTTTACTTTAAAAGAATCCATTAAAATTTTAATAGAATTTTCAAATTTTGTTAATGGTGCAAAACCGACACCTAAAGAAGTATCATTCGAACCCAAAAATTTTAATTCTTTTAAATCATGTTTGCCTCTTGGTTCAAACCAATAATTTCTTGTACCTTCCTTTTTACTTTTTAAATTTGTTTTACCTGGGCTACTTTTTGTAGAAATATTATCAATAATAAGGAGGTCTTTATTAACATTAATTAAGGGGAATATTTTTTTAATAAATTTTTTAGTAGTTTTTTCAATTATTTCTTTATAAGGTATATTTTTTTTATTAAATTTTGTAGAAACTCTTCCATTAATTAATATCCTTAAGGGGTCAATTAAATGGCCTTCTCCAAATTTAACAAAAGATGACCCTCCTAAAATACCTATTTTATCAAAATTATGGTGTAAAATAACTTTAAATTTTTTTAAAGTATATTTAGAGTATTCAATAGATAGTTCTTCTGCTAATTTATCTGCAAGAGTGTCTGGATGCCCCCAACCTTTTTTTTCAACGAATTCATAATCTCTATCTATTTTTATTTTTTTAATAATTATGTTGCCCATTTTATTTTAAATCATAATTGATTTTTCCTTCTTCATAGACAATACTTTAGGATTAATTATTTATAATTGTTTCTAACTATCTTTATTTGGCTTTTATAGTAACTTTAACTTTTTCAGAAAGATGATTTTCAGTTGCTTGAAACAATAAAGTATCATATACAGAAATTAAATGTTTAACAGAAAGGTTATTCTCATTAAGTTTGAATAATTTAGCTCTTCCAATTATTCTTGTAGGTTTTACTATTTTAAATTTCAATAAATTGTCCCAGATTCTATGTAATGTTGTCCACCCTATATTTGAATTTTCTGCTATATCTGTTAATGAATAATCTAATTCCCTACCTTCAATTAGAAATTCAATAACTCTTATTACTGGTGTATCTCCAAGAGCTTCTCTAAAAATTGTTGTTTCTTTCATGTTTATTGTAAATATTCTATTATTTTATAAATCTTTCTATTTTGGTATGTTAATGTACCTAAATAAGAGTTAAGTTTAAATAGTATTTTCTTGAAAATAAATAGATGCAAAAAGAGGTAATTCAAAAAAAGATATTAAGAAAGTTGATGTCTATGAAACCACATAAGTGGGGAAAATCTCATACAGAAGAAAATAACTTAGTAAAAGGTTTGCCTTCACATTTAAGAGGGTGTAAAGTTGTTGATAAAGCAATAAAAGAATTATATAATCTACAGTTTCTTACAAGATTAAAAAAGACAGGAGAGTGGCATGTTTCTTTAAATCCTAGAAAAAAAGAAGAAATTTATAGATTTTTAGGAATATCTCCAAGAAGTTAATTAGATATTTATTTAAACATTAATTAATTATTCGTTAGATATGTTAGTTGAATTAATTGGTTATTTAGGTTCAGTTTTGGTTGTTATATCTTTAATACCTCAAGCTTATAGAAGTTGGAAGTCAAAATCAACTAAAGATTTATCCTTATTAAGATATATAATTTATTTATTTGGCTTATTTTTATTAATTGCTTATGGTTTCTTAATTTCTAATGGCCCAATATTAGTATTAAATTTATCTGCATTAGTTATTGCAGGATTCATCCTTTTTTTGAAGTTAAACTATAAATAATCTTTAATACCTAACCACTCTTGTTTCCTTTGTTCAGAATATCTTCTGTTAGCTCCGCTTGAAGAAGGTAAGATTTTAGTTTTAAAATTTAAGAATAAGTCTTCATATTTGCCAGCCTTTTGACCATTAAAAAAATTAGTTTTAAATTTGGAGCAATTTCTAATTTAGAAAAATCATTTAATTGTTCATTTTTGATATTAGCATCTAAACTTCCTTTACGTTTAGAATATTGAAAAACGTCCCACAAACCAATATTATATTTTAATAATTCTTTAACTTTTGTTTCATAATTATAAGAAGTAACATCTTTATTTATAACTAAACTAATTAATTTCCAGAAATCATTATTCTTATTAGCATAATACTGTTGTAATTCTATTGATTGATCTCCTGGCAAAGTGCCCATAATTAAAACTTTAGTTTTAACATTAATAATTGGTTCTAAACCTTTTTTTAGCATAAAGAGATTGTTTTTATTCACTTTAAAAACTTTTAGTTCATAATCTTTAAAAAGCCCTATTTTAATTGTTATTATATGGCATTAAGATTCCCAGTTTATGATAAAAACCATATGGCATATATGTCTGATTATCAGCAACAAAAAATAAATATTAATGATTTTGTAGCTTATAATTTAGGAGAACTTGTTGCCAAATCTGAAACTGAAGAAGGACTTCTTAAGATATTAGTATCAAAAGATATTGAATCCAATGATTGTTTGATTTTAAAAGTAATGCCTTGTGTTAAAGATACAAGTAAAACAGAGAGAGCAATTAAAGATGTTGGTCCTACGCAACCAAGAATCAATCCAGAGTTTGTAAAGAAAAAATTAATTGATTAAATAATCTCTAAGAGAAAGCTATTGTTTTATAAAGATTTATTTGGCTTTTACAGCAGTTTCTTACAAGATTAAAAAAGACAGGAGAGTGGCATGTTTCTTTAAATCCTAGAAAAAAAGAAGAAATTTATAGATTTTTAGGAATACCTCCAAGAAGTTGAGTATTCAGGCAATTTCAAACAACTAGAATTTGATTTTTCTAGCCGCTAAACAAAGAATGTGAGGGTAAGCTTCTTCATTAACTAATATTGAAACAAAATCAAAAGGAGCATATTGCTTGAACATATCCTCATTAGCTATTAGTTCTCCCTTGGTTACTTCTTCAAAATTTTCAATTAAAACATTAGATCCTTTTTTCTTAATTATCTCAAAAACTTCATAAATGTCCATATCCTCATTTCTATTCTTATCTTCTAAAATATTATTAATCTTTTCAGCAACTTTATCAACATTATCTGCAGATAAGTGGGGACCAATTTCCAAACTGATTCCTAAGTTAACATTGTCAATTAAAGCATTACCACTAGCAAGAGCATCAGACATAATAACTAATTTTTCTAAACCTAATTTTTTAGCAAGTTCAATTTTCTCATCATTTGCTTTAGTAATTATTCCAAACAAAGGGCATTTATTTGAACAAGAATGCAAATCAATCACATAATCAAAATCTTTCAATTTAGTTAATAAAGAATAAGCCAATTGTTCTTCATGATTGCCATTAACATCTCCAGGAAAACATCTGTTTAAATCAGAATCAATAAACCTTTTGTTCAATTCTAAAGCTTTTTCATTGCCCATAAAATAAGAAACATTTAATTTATTTGCAACCTCTAAACCATAAGGTTCATTTCCGTGCAAACAACAAACTATTCCTAATTTCATGGACCAAAATTAACCGTATTAGCTTATAAATATTTCTAATTTTTTACCTACAGCAGAATTTATAAATTCTAAGAGCTTAGCAAAATTATGAACCGCACAATAAAATTGCTATTATTTTCAGATGTATTTGTTTTAACAGGATTTGGGTTAATAGATCCTATCTTGGCTATTTTTATCAAAGAAAATTTAATTGGCGGAACAATTTTTGCAGCAGGTTTGGCAAGTACCTTGTTCTTATTAACAAAGTGCTCAATTCAATTACCTTTTTCGCGTTATGTTGACAAGCATGATGATAAACAAAAATGGTTACTTTTAGGCACTTTATTTATTGCAATGGTGCCGTTCATATACATCTTTGCTCAAGATATAAAGATGATTTATTTAGCACAGATTTTACATGGAATTGGCAGTGGCTTGGCATTTCCAACATGGCTTGGACTATGGAGCACTCATCTTGATAAGAAAAAAGAAAGTTTTGAATGGAGTTTGTATTCAACTTTAACCGGGTTAGGGACAGCTGCAACTGCAGCCATAGGTGCAGCACTAGCAGGGTTCGTAGGATTTAAGATAACTTTTTTTATTGTAGGTATCATGTCATTAATGGGCTGTTTTGTGTTATTGTATTTGAATAAAACAAGATTAAAATCTAAACAAATTACTCTTGAAAATTATATTAAAAAAAGAACAGACCATCACCATAGATAGTTTTATAAAATAAAATTGCTTTAATTTTTATAGATGATAGGATTAGATAATATATCTAGTAGTCTTTTATTTCAAGTTAGTATATTGTTAATCCTGGCAACAGTTTTTGCTTACTTTGCAAAATTAGTAAGGCAACCATTAATTCCTGCTTACATTATAACAGGTTTAGTTCTTGGACCGGCAGTTCTTGGTTTGGTAAATGATAATGAGCTGATAAGGACAATGTCCGAAATAGGAATAGTCTTCTTGTTGTTTATTGTAGGATTAGAGATGAATTTGAGAAAATTAAAGGAAGTAGGTTTTGTAACAGTTATTGCAGGAACAATACAAGTAATCTTAACATTTATTTTGGGTTATTCAATTGCAACATTATTCAATTTTGATTATTATAATGCAATCTTCTTAGGATTGATTTGTGCTTTCAGCAGCACTATGGTCATAGTTAAATTATTATCAGATAGAGATGAAGTAGATACTCTGCATGGCAGATTGTTAATAGGTATTTTGTTGGTTCAGGATGTTTTAGTAATCATAGCAATGCCCTTTTTATCTAGCTTAGGTTCATTCTCTTTTTCAATTGCTTTCAAGCTAGTAATTGCAACTGCCGCATTAGCTTTGATTGCATTCTTGTTCAGCAAGTTTGCAATGAAAAGGATTTTCAGGTTTGCAGCGCGTTCAGGAGAATTATTATTCTTATTGTCATTGAGCATTTGTTTCTTGTTTGCATTAGTTGCAGCATTTTTCGGATTTTCAATTGCAATAGGGGCATTTGTTGCAGGCTTGATGCTGGCTAACTTGCCTTATCATTTTGACATTATTGGAAAAGTAAGTCCGTTAAAAGATTTCTTTTCAACAATCTTCTTTGTATCTTTGGGAATGCAGTTTACTTTGATAGGATTGAAAGATATCATTTGGCCAATGGCTGCATTATTAACAGTAATAATTTTCTTAAAACCCCTAATAGTAACATTGGCATTGGCAATGTTTGGTTATGGTCGACATACTCCTTTTATTACAGGAAGTTTATTGGGCCAAACCAGTGAGTTCTCATTAATTATAGTTTTGGCTGCCAGCAGCTTCATAACATCTGAAGTATTTTCATTAACAATAATTTTAACAGTATTGACAATAACTTTTACGTCTTATGTAGTAGATTTAGATGAAAAGATATATGCTTTGTTTTCAAAAAGATTAAGATTTTTGGAAAGAATTTCGTTAAGGCCTTTGAAAGAGTTAGAGTATCATAAAAAGATTAACGAAAAAAGAGTGATATTAATAGGGGCAGACAGGATGGGTTCAGTAATATTGAATGATATGTTAAAAGATAAAAGAAATAATTTATTGGTTGTTGATTCCAATCCAGAAATAATGTCTAATTTAATTAAAAGAAAAGTTCATTGTGTTTATGGAGACATTGCAAGCTCTACTATATTAAAAAAATTACACTTCCAACAAGCTAAAGTTTTGATTTCTACAATTCCTAATTTGGAAACAAATAAGAAGCTTTTGAAATATGCCAAACACCATAATAAAAAGCTTATAGTTATTATGACTGCTGACCATTTACAGCAAGCCTTAGACTTATATGAAGCTGGGGCAGATTATGTCATGTTGCCAAGACTTGTAAGTGGAGAAGGAGTTTCTCAGTTATTGGCTAAACATAAAACAGATAAGGCGCATATTAAGAATCAAAGAAGAAAACATCTTAAGCATTTATTAAACGTTAATTCTAAAATGAAGAATTTATGGTAAATGGCGCCGAGGAGAGTTGAACTCCCGACCTCGGGCTCATGAGACCCGCGTTCTAGCCACTAAACTACGGCGCCTTATATTGAAAAAATAAAAGGGCTTTAATTTAAAAGGTTTTTGCATTGAAAAAAGGGCAAAAATTAATAAACTATTGATTAAATGTTTATAAAAATGGTAAAATTCAACTTTAGAAACATTAAAAAAAGATTAATTCTTTAATTCTCGTATGGATAAAAGGAATGTGGGCGGCCAAGCATTAATAGAAGGCGTAATGATGCAGTGTAATGACAAAATAGTTATGGCTG
>JAHIMK010000135.1 GCA_018896675.1 Nanobdellota archaeon | reverse complement strand
TTTAATCTTAGAAGATTAAACTTTGCCTCTGCCAACAAACCCTGATTTCCCATTAAACGTAACAAAGCGAACATTGCAACGGCTACAAATTTACAAAACTACTGAAAAATCTTATGTTTTTTTCTAACAATTTTTAAAAATAATAGGTCTAAAATTAAAAACAAAGGGGATAAATGTGGACAACACAAAGAAATAAATACTAAATGTGGACAACAAACTTTGCCTCTGCTAACAAAGCTATTAATTCTATTAAACGAACCAAAGCCAGAATGGAAACGGCTACAACAAATTTTTAAACTTTAAAAAATAATAAATTAAAATGGAAATATTATCCAAACTAGACTTTAAATTTCTAATAATCTTACTAATAGTAATACTAATTTATAAAATAACAACCTTTCTAATAAAAAAATATTCTAAATAACAGTAAATTGTTATACAGATGCAATAGGGTACTATTGACTCATTCTGCTTAGTTTGATAATCCTCTCCATAAAGTTTTTAAAGCAAGATTTTATAATCAAATAGTAAATGAAAAAGGATATTCCTGATAAATGGTTTTATTTCGCAATAATAACTTTGGGATTGTATTTTATTTATCGTCTTATTAATCAGTCTCAGATGATTTTTCAGTTTCCTTTAGAATCAACTAATGATTATGGAGCACATATGGCTCAATTATTTTTATTAGTTAAATATGGTTTTCATGCTTTTGTTCCTGATTGGTATGATGGATTTAAATTATTTTTATTTTATCCACCAGGATGGTATTTTTTTGTATTACCTTTATATTTATTAGTTAAAAATATGCTTTTAACTACTTATTTATCTGTTTTAATTATGTTTGGGATATCTTTTTTAGCTATTTTTTTGTTTGGAAAAACTCAAAAATTTTCTATTTCAAAAAGGATTATCTTTTTTTTATTATTGTTTGCAAATGCTATATCTATAGGGAATTATATTAGATTAGGAAGAGTTTCTGAACATTTTGCATTAACTTGTTTTATAATTTTGGGATTAACTTTCCTTTATTATAAAGATAAAAAAATTAATTGGGGATATTTTTTAATTTTTATCCCTTCTTATTTTTTTATAATTATTTCACATCCTTCAACAGCTATAATATTCCATGTATTCTTTTTGTCTTTTTGGTTATTTAGAAGTTTTAAAGAAAAGATTTTAATATCTTTAGCAGCTTTATTGACAATAATTTTATCTTCATTTTGGTGGTATCCTTTTTTAACAAGTTTTAGTCCTGATATGAATAGGGCTAATTTTGCAGTTGCAACAAGAATTCTTGAATTTTCTGGTCCTTGGCTTCTTACAAGTCTTGCAACTTTTTTTGTTATAGCTATATTTTTATTTACTTTTTTTCTTTATTGGAAAAGTCAAAATTATTCTAAAAAAACTTTTAATTTCTTTTCTTTAATTATATTATTAGCTATTCTTTTTGTAACTAGAATAATTGTATTTGTTCCTTTATTAAATAAAGTCTATCCAGATGTATATATGTTCTTTTTTCTGTTCTTTTCTATTTATTTCTTGTTAAAATTAGATTTAAATAAAATCTCTCCTTTGATAAAAAGATTAATTCTTATAAGTTTGATAGTTTTTCCTATTTTAACTATTACAATTTCCGAAATCCATACACCTAAATTTGTTAAATACACTCAATTAGAAAAAGATAATTTAGAAATATTATCTTATGTAGATGGAAGATTTATGATTCCAAATGGTTATAGTGCAAATTCACATCCTCCTATGTATGCTGCTTATGGGACTATTTATTTAAATTTATCAACAACAATGGGAGTGAGTAATTTTGGAACGACTTCTTTAGAATATTTTGATAGATTAAGAGATTTTAGAAAATTTATGGTTGAAAAAGATTGTAATAGTTTTTTGGATACTATGGTTATTATGGATACAACTGATATTATTGCTTATAATGAAGACTGTAGTTTTTTAAATAATTGTGGCCTTACTGAGGTTAAATCTAAAGGAGAAGTTTGTCTGTATAAATTAGGAGAACAAGATTTATGAAGCAAAAAATTAAAGATTTGTTTTTGAAAAATAAAGATTTTATTAAAGATAATGCTTTGCTTTTATTTTCAATTGGTTTTTTAGGTTTGTGTGGTTATATTTTCCATTTTTTGGTTGCTAGATCATTGGGTCCTGCAGATTATGGTACTATTAATGGCTTATTATCATTTAATTATTTAGTTATTGTAATCTTAACTTTTATTCAATTAATTGTGGCAGGATTAGCTTCCAAATCTATTGCTTTAGGTAATAAAGGACAACTAACTTATTTATTCAAATATTCAAAGAAAAAATTAATTTTTATAGGGGTTGGGTTGTCTATTCTATTTTTAATTTTGAGTCCTTTAATTAAAGATTTTTTTAATTTTGAGTCTATATTCCCCTTACAATTATGGAGTTTGTTTATAGTTTTTTGGTTCCTTTTACCAATTAATAGGGGTCTTTTACAAGGAATGCAATCTTTTAAAAAATTAGGAATAAATTATGTCTTAGAAGGTTTAACTAAACTTTTCGGAGGATTTATTTTTATTAAATTAGGTTTTGGGATTTCTGGAGTGATGTTGGCTATTATTCTTTCAATATTAATCCCTTATCTTTTTTCAATTTTACAATTAAGAAATATTTTGAATTTTAAACCAGAAAAAATAGACTTTATTTTTTCAAAAGATTCCTTCTTTACTTTAGCAACTTTATTTTCATTAACATTTTTTTATACGGCTGATGTATTATTAGTTAAACATTTTTTTGAGAATACTATTGCAGGATTATATTCTTCTATAGCATTATTAGGAAGAATAATTTTCTTTGCAGCATCTTCAGTTAGTATGGTTCTTTTCCCTAAAGTTAGTCAACTTCATCATTTAGGTAAAAAACATTTTAGAACTTTATATTATTCTTTATTTTTAGTTATTTTAGTTGGAGCACCATTTTTATTAATATATTTATTATTTCCAAATGTAGTAATCTCTTCTTTGTTCGGGAGTGATTATTTTGTTTATTCTTCTTTATTATGGAAATTTGGATTGATAATGATTCTTTTTACTTTAGTTTATACTATTTCATTTTATAATTTAGCAATAAAAAAATATATGGGGGTTTATTTATTAATCTTATTTAATATTTTACAAACAATATTTATTTTAATTTTCCATAATAATATAGGGCAGATTATATCTATTCTTCTTTATTTAATAAGTATTCAATTTATTTTACTTTTAATTATTTTGAAGTTAAGTAATAATAAAAATAAATTTTTAAATAATTAACCTTTACCTTTAAGAATAAATTTTAATGCTCCAAATCCATCTATTAAAAATCTCCAAGTATATCTTGGATTTAAAGCTTTTTTAGTATAATTAAATATGATTCTTGGTCTAAAATAGAATTCTCTAAAAGCTTTTTTCATGTATTCTTTTAGATCTTTTTTAGTTAGTCCATTTGGTATAAAAGTTATTTCCCATTGATACATTTTTTTCCAATCTTTATTGAATTTACCATATTGGTCTGCTATTTCATATAATTTAGTTCCAGGATAAGGAACCATAAAAGAGGGTAAGAAATCATCTAATGGTAAACTTTTAGCAAAATCAATAGTTTGTTGCATAGTTTCTTTAGTTTCTAAAGGATGACCTAAAATAAAATATCCAGTTACTTTAATGCCTGCTTTATGTGTTAATTCAACAGCTTTTCTAATTTGTTTTAATGTTATGAATTTTTTTTCAAAATCTAAGATCTTTTGATTTCCTGATTCTAAACCATAAGCAATTCTTTTACATCCAGCTTTAGCCATTAAATTTAAACTTTCTTCATCTACGTGGTTAACTCTAGCAAAACAAGACCATGTTAAGTCAATTTTTTCATCAATTAATGTATTACAGAATTTCTTTAATCTATCTTTAAAAACAACAAAATTATCATCATTTATTTCAATACTTTTAATTTTATATGTTTTAATTAAATATTTAACAATTTCTAATAACCTTTCAGAGGAATAAGCTCTAAGTTTATTCTTAGAAGCACAAAAAATACATTGTCCTGGACACCCTCTAGAAGTCATTAAAGACATTGAAGGAAATCTTTCAGCTCTAGAAACTGATTGTTGATAATGCTTTTTTATATCAGGCAATAAGTCCCAAGCCGGCATAGGTAAAGAATCTAAATCTTCAACAATTTCTCTTTTATCTGTTATAATTAAATTATCTCCTTCAAAAAACATTAATCCTTTGATATTTTTTAATGATTTATTTTTAGAAAGAGCATCTAAAAGTTCTATAATGGTTTTTTCAGCTTCTCCATAAACTCCTATATCAAAATCACCTTTAAAATAATTCATAGTTTCTTTACCAGCCACAGTAATATGGGGTCCGCCAATTATAATTTTTAAATCAGGAAATGATTCTCTTATTTTTTTTGCTAATAAAGAACAATTATGTATGGTGACTGTTGTAGAAGTTATTCCAATAAAATTTGGTTTTTGTTTTTTAATTTCTTTAATAACTTCTTGAATAGTTAAACCTAATGCATCTGAGTCTATAATCGAAACTTGATAATTATTATTTCTAATACAAGAAGCTAAAAGACATAATCCTTCTGGAGGAATAACACTTTTTTTTGCAGAAAAATCTATTTCATTTGAAGATGGTGGACTTATAAGTATTATTTTTTTCATTTTAATAATCCTTTAAATGTCCTATTACTGATTTAACCCCCCTAAATATTAATTCTAAATCATTTTTATTTCTTATTGAAAATAAAGTTTTTAGTATAAATAAAGGATGTGTATGTATGGCCCATATTTTTTTACACCATTTTTGAGTATCTATTTTTGTTTTTAAAATAGGTCTTGTTTGATCTAATTTTTCATAATCTTTAGCGTCATAAATTAACCAACCTTTTTTTTCAGCTAATTTGTAGAGAGGTGTATAAGGATAAGGCATAATAATGCTTGATTGAAGAGAATCGCCAATTTTTGTTTTATATAACATTAATTCTTTAGTTGCTTCATATGTTCTTTTAACATCTTCTTCAGTTTCCCAAGGAAATCCTACCATAGTTGTAAGTAAGACAACCATCCCTTCTCTTTTAGCTGTTTTTACACCTTCCTTAATTTCTTCTATAGTTTCTCCTTTATTGAGAATTTTTAAGGTTTTATTATTCCCAGATTCTAATCCTATTTTTAAAAGTCTGTAACCAATTTTTTTCATTAATTTACATGTTTTTGAGTCTAAAGAATCGGCCCTAGCATTAGAAGAAATGTAAATCTTATCAAGTAAATTTTGTTCTTTCATTTCTTTGTAAACCTCTTCAACCCATTTTTTATCCCAAACCCCTCCGGCTTCATTATCATCAAAAACTTCTCTTATTTTATAATGTTCTGATAAATATTTTAATTCATCAACAAAGTTTTTAGGAGATCTTAATCTAGCCCTACATTTCCATAAAGCATGTTGCCAAATACAAAATGTACATTTTCCTGAACCATAATGGCCTCCACCACAACCTCTCCCTGAAAGAATATACATTGAAGGTTTTCTTAAATATGCTTCCCCATAATTTTTCCATTTTGTTAATTCTCTATCTATAAATGGGATGTTGTCCAAATCTTTCATTTCTGGAAGAAATCCATTTTCTATAATTTTACCTTCTTTTTTAAACCAAATACCTTCACTTAATTGTTCTTTATTTTCTAATGAATTTGATAATTTTAAAATACCTACATCATAATCTCCACCTACTAAAATAAAATCTACCTTGCTATTTTCAAATGATTCTTTTGGATTAAAAGAAACATGGTCTCCACATAAAGCTATTTTACTATTTAATATTTCTTTTAAGTAATCAATATGTTTCCATGTGATTTTTAAAATTGGAGCTTTTGTTTCTAATAAAATAAGTTCTGGATTAAAATTTTTAAGTTTTTGTTCATATTCTTCTTTTGTAAGCCTTTCATTAATAGCATCTAAAAATAAAACTTCATGTCCTTGCTTTTTTAACATTGTGGCTGCAGTACCCATTATTAAAGGAAATATTCTTATTTCTTTAGAATTAGAGTATCTAAATTGCCTATTTTGGCTTAATAACGGATATTGTCCATTTTTTTTGAAAATGGGATAAACTAAAGCAATTTTCATTTTATTATTTCCATGTTATTTTTTTAATTTGAACTTCATTATTATTTGATTTTCTTCTTTTAAATATTCCCCTAAAAATACCATATCCATAAGATATATGTAAAATGAGGAATAATAAGGGTGTTGTTAAAATAGCCCAAAGTTTTCTTTCTCGGATGCTAATTTCAATAGAAAAAACTAAATCTAGGGCTATATATAAAATTAATGGAATAAAATACCATGGAGGTTTGAAAAATATTAAACTTATTAAATATAAAACAAATAATGATGGCATAAAAAAGATAGGTTTAGTAAAATTTGGTTTTAATTTGAAGTGTTCCATTCTACTTAATCCATAAGTATAGATTTGTTTCATGAAACCTTTTATGTTTTTTCTTTGACTTCTAAATATAACAATCTCTGGATCATATAATATTTTAACATTGTTTTTTTGAAATCTATTTAATAATTCATTTTCTTCATTAGGATATAATTTTTCATTAAATAATCCATTTTTATCTAATGTTTCTTTCTTTATACTTAAATTACACAATATTAATTCTTTTTCTGTAGCTTTTCTAGCTTTGCCAACTTTTCTAAATTTAGATTGCATCTTTTGTGTTGCAAGATAAGATCCTAAAACAAATCCAAAAGATTTTTGTAAAAAACTATCTGTTGCTAAAGTAATTGCAGGACCGCCGACTACATCATAATCTTCATGCCTTTTTAATATTTTTTTAATATAATCTTTTTCAATTATAGAATCATTATCTAAGAATAAAATTATGTTGCCTTTAGCTAATTTAATTCCTTTATTTCTTTGTTTAGAAGGATTTTCACCTTTTATAATAAATATTTCAATTTTATCTTTTTCATAGTTAACATTTCTAATAGCTTCCAAAGTTTTTTCAAATTTTGAATTAGGTGCTACTGGAATTATTATAGAAATTTTAGGCTTTACCATATTTTCTCCTTAATCTAATAATCGTTAGGAAAAAATTAATCATCTCTTTTTTATTGAGCTTTGTTTCTCCTTTAGTTCTATCAACGAAAATTAAAGGAATTTCTTTTACTTTAGCCCCGTTTTTTATACAATGAAATAAAAGTTCTTCTAAGAATGCATAACCTGTGCTTTCAATTTTACTTAAATTTGTTTTATTTATAATGTCTTTACTATAACATCTAAATCCTGAAGAAATATCTTTTATTTTTAAACCTAAAATTATAACACCAAATAGATTTGCTCCTTTGCTAATTAATTTCCTATACCATGGCCAATTAGCAAAACCTCCACCTTTGATATATCTGCTTCCAATCACTAAATTAAATTCTTTACCTTGTTCTAGCATCTTAGAAATTAATTTAGGGTCATGAGATAAGTCAGCATCCATATTGAAAACAAAGTCAGCTTTTAATTTATCAATAGCAAAGTTTATACCTTCAATATAAGCTGAACCTAATCCTGATTTCTTTTTTCTTAAAAGTAAATGGATATTGGGGTGTTTTTGACTATATTTTTCAACAGTTTCCCAAGTTTTATCCGGACTATTATCATCAACAACTAATACTTCCATATTAAAATCATCAATTAATTCAAATTCTTTTAATAATGCATCTAAAATTAAATTAATATTTTCTTTTTCATTATATGTAGGTAAAATAATACATGCTTTTTGTTTCATTTTCTATAAATTAATCTCAAATAAATCTTTAAAAACTTTATGGAACCTATACTTTTCCTTTAAAATATTCTATAGTCTTATCCAAACCTTCATCTAAACTAACTTTAGGTTGCCAAAGACACCATAATCTTGCTTTAAGAATATCAGGTTGCCTTTTTTGTGGATCATCTTGAGGAATTTTATGGTAGGTTATTTTGGATTTAGAACCAGTTTTTTCAATAACTTTTTCAGCTAATTCTTTCATTGTAAATTCTCCAGGATTGCCTAAGTTCAAAGGCTTTCTATAAGAACATTCCATTAATCTATACAAACCAAGAACTAAATCATCCACATAACAAAAAGATCTTGTTCTTGTACCATCACCATAAATTGTAATGTCTTTATCTTTTAATGCTTGAATAATAAAATTAGAAACTACGCGACCATCATTGATAGCCATCTTAGGACCATATGTATTGAAGATTCTAGCAATCCTAATGTCTACATCATGCTGCTGCTGATATTGAAAGAAGAATGCTTCAGCTGCCCTCTTCCCTTCGTCATAACAAGATCGAGGTCCGAAACAGTTAACATGGCCCCAATAATGTTCTTCTTGTGGATGTTCTAAAGGATCGCCGTAAACTTCTGAAGTAGATGCTTGTAAAATTCTAGCTTGATGTAATTTTGCTAATCCTAACATATTAGTAACTCCTAATGTATTTGCTTTAATAGTTCTAATACCATTATGTTGATAATGTATTGGTGAAGCAGGGCAAGCTAAGTTGTAAACTTGGTCAACATGTTTATTTAAGTATAAAGAATTAATAATGTCGTGAGGTAATAAAGTGAATTTATCATTTTTAATCAATTCTTTAACATTTTCTTTAGAACCTGTAAAAAAGTTATCAACGCAAATTACTTTTTCACCTTTATTCAACAAAAATTCACACAAATGACTTCCAATAAAACCTGCACCGCCTGTTACTAAGATATTCATTGTAAAATGTTCTCGTTACCTATGCAAATATAATTAAAACCTAATTCTTTCATTTGTTCAGGTTTAAATAAATCTCTTCCATCTAAAATTATAGGAATTTTCAATAATTTTTTTATTTCCATAAAATCCGGTTGTCTAAATTCCATCCATTCAGTTAATACCATTAAACCATCACTCTGTTTTAAAGCATCATACTTTGAATTATGAGTATAAGTGGAAAAGAATTCAATATTTTCTAATAAATCAGAAATATCCTGCCTTTCAGATAATTTTAATTTCATATCTGGAACACCTTCAGGGTCATAAGCCTTAACTTTTGCCCCTTTTTTTAACAAGTCTGCAATGATTTCAATAGCAGAAGATTCTCTTGTATCATTAGTTTCAGCTTTAAAACTTAAACCCCATATACTAAAAGTTTTGTCTTTTAAATTTGAATCATAAAATTCATTTAAACTTTGATTTAAAATTAATTTTTGATATTCATTTGCAGGAATTATTTTGCTTATTACTTTTGACTCGACACCTTCTTTTTCAAAAACTTTAACTATTGCTTTAACATCTTTTGGAAAACAACTACCTCCAAAACCTGTACTAGGATGAATAAAACTTCCGATTCTATGATCATATTTGAAAGGTGCACTTAAACGTCTCCAATTAGCTCCAACCTTTTTAGCTAAGTTAGCAGCTTCATTTGTAATAGCTATTTGTGCAGCTAAATAAGTGTTAGCAATATATTTGTGAAGTTCAGCATCTTCATTTGTCATAAAAAACACTTTATCTTCACCTTTCATATTAAATGGAGCATATAATTTTCTAAAAGTTTCTCTTAATTCTACACTTTTAGAATCTGCTTTTAAACTTCCAAAATATTTTTCTTTAGGCAAACCAATTACTATCCTGTCTGGTTTATGACTCCCTGAAACCGCTTCTCCTTGAGCTAAAAATTCAGGATTAGAAATAATATCAAAATTATTATTGGTAGTATTTTTCAAAACTTTACTTACTTCTTTTGCAGTTCCAGGTGGAACAGTACTTTTTATTACAATCATTTTGTAAATATCGTCAGCATAATTCATAGCATTACCAACCTCTTTAGCTACATTAAGAACATATTGAGTGTTAACACTACCATCTCCATTTGCAGGAGTCCCAACGCAAAGAAATATTAAATCAGATTCTTTAACAGCATAATTAATATCTGTTGTAAAATCTAAACTTTTTGAGCTATAATTTCTTAAAACTAATTCGTTTAATCCACTTTCATGAACAGGAAGCTTATTAGTTTGACCATCACAAAATTTTTTTATTTCATTAATACGATCTTCAAGACAATCTACACAAATAACTTTATTTCCTACATTTGCAAAAACTGCGCCTTGGGGCAAACCTACATATCCTGTACCTACCATGGCAATTTTCATATATGCTATAATCTAAAATTCATTTATAAGATTTGTGCATATTTCTTCTTCATTTGGCTGTTTTTTTAACAAAATTTAAAAGCCCTTAATCATTAAAATTCCTTGATGAAACAATCAAAGGTAGCAATATTAAGAACCAAGCCAGAAACAGTAATTAAGGATTATCGTGAATTGATGAACTTAGCCGATTATCAAAAAGAAATATCTAAAGCTAAAGAAACTATCTTGAAATTGAACTTATCTTGGTCTTTATATTATCCTGCTTGTTCCACTGAACCCTGGCAGTTGCATGGTGTTTTGGATGCCATGGAAAAAGAGGGTTTTGATTTTAAGAAATTACATGCTGTTGAAAATGAAACAGTTGTTACTGATGTTTGGAAAGGTGCTAAACATAATAAGTGGCTACCTTTATTAAAAAAATATAATCTTAAGTATGAACCCTTAACAGAAGTTAAGTGGGTTAAGTATAAACCTAAAGCTGAAATGTTGGCTTTGGATAATGTCTTTAAACCACATGGCTCTAAATCGCATGAAGAATCAATTTATTCTTTGCCAGAAATGTTTATTGGAAAAAATGTAATGCATTTTCCTACATTGAAATGTGTACATCCTGATACTGAAATCTTTTTAGCAGATGGGGCTTTAGTTAAAATTAAGGATGTTGTTGATAAGATTCATGATAAATCTTTAGTTGAGACAACCTATGATTTCGATAAGGTTGCTGAAGATATAAAGGAAATTATTAGTTTGAATAGTAATGGTAAACTTAAAACAGCTTTGTCTTATAAGTTTTGGAAGACCCCTATAGGCTGTAATAACATTATAAAAATAACTACAAAGACAGGGAAAGAAGTCAAGATTTCCTCAGTCCACCCTTTTTTGACTCCGTCAGGATGGAGAGTTGCAAGTGAGTTAAAAGCAGGGGAAAGGATTGCAATTCCAAGAAAGATAATGGTAAATGGTAAATCACAGCCATTACCTAAAATTAAAAGCCTTAATCATAATAATATAGATGTTGAAAAGATATCTTTTAAAAAAGGAAAGAAATATTCTATTAAATTTCAAAAGAATATTATAAAGGAATATCTTAATGGAAAGACTACTACTTCCATAGCTGACTCTTTGAACATTCATTTTGAAACTGTAAGAAATATTATAAAAAGATATGGTGTTGATATTCGTTGGAGAAAACATTGGCACAAAGCTCCCCAAAAAACATCTAAAGAATTTTGGAAATGGTGGGGATATTTTACAGCAGAGGGTTTTGCTAGTAATTGTCAAGGTTCTATGAGATTTTGGTGGTGCAATGGTAATGCAGAGATAGTTAGTGATTATAAGAATCTTGTGAAAAATTTATTTGAAATCAAATTAAAAGAAAAAAAAGATAAATCAAAGAATCCTAAAAAAGCTGATTCTATAGTATATTATATGGATAGTAATCATTTAAAGGATTTTCTTGAGAAAATTGATGTTAAATTTCCTTTAATTGCTGCGACAAAAAAAGTTTTACCATTGCTGTTCAAGTGCCCTGATGAAGAGATATCTGCTTTTTTGGAAGGTTATTTGGATGGTGACGGCACTGTAGCTAAGGATGGATTACATGCTACAACAAAGAGTGAAGCTCTTGCTAGAGGTGCAGTTAATCTTTTCTTGAGGCTGGGGAGTGTTGCTTTTAAGAAAAAGACTTACTGCAGGGCAACAAATAGTACTAAGATGGATAAATCTTTGTATCATAAGATTTCTATTTATGGAGATGAGCTTGTAAATCTTTCAGATAAATTGCAATTCATATCAAAAAACAAGCAAGAGAACATGGTAAAGCTTGTTGAGAAAAGAGGTAAGGGTAAGAAGCCATCTAATTGGGATACTTTACCATTAAATCCTAAAGAGTTTAGGAAAGTAAGGGAAGGATTAGGTTTTACTCAAGCTTCTACAGGAAAACCAAATTCAGTAAATTCTATAGAGAATAGATATAGTTTACCCACAAAACAAGTTGTTAGATATTTTATTAAGATTTTTGAGCAAGCTGATACTGAAAAAAGATTTAAGGATGAAATTTTTCACATGAAATTTTTGGCTTCTGAAGATATATGTTGGGATTATATTACTAAATCTGTTGAAGTGCAACTAGATACTTCTTACCTTTATGATCTTAGTGTTTTTGGAACTAATAATTTTATAGGTGAAGGAATTGTACTTCATAACACACATGGCCATACGCAAATGACTGGGGCTCAAAAAAATGCTTTTGGTGGTTTGATAACTACAAGAAGGCACCACTGCCACAAGAAGATTCATGAGGTTTTAGTTGATTTGCTGCAAATTCAAAAAGAAATACATCCTGGAATGTTTGCTGTAATGGATGGTACTGTTGCAGGGGATGGTGCAGGACCGAGAACTATGCATCCTAAGATTAAGAATGTGGTTTTGGCAAGTTCTGATCAGGTTGCAATAGATGCTGTTGCTGCTCATATGATGGGTTTTGATCCATTAAAGATCCCTTTCATAAAGATGGCACATGATAAAGGTTTAGGAGTAGGTGATGTAGATCAAATAGATATTGCTGGAATTTCTAAAAATCAGTTTAAAGCTATTAATTTTCATTTTGAAACTAATAAAAGTCCTGTAATCTTTTGGGATCAAATGTTAAGAAGAAAATTGAAATTTATTGAACCTTTATTGTTCCACACGCCTTTGTTTAAGATGTGCGTGTTAGGTTCTGCATTTTATCATGATTATATTTGGTACAATATTATTGGAAGATTAAGAATAAGTAAATTTATGAAAACAGATTGGGGTAAGTTGTGGAAGACTTACAAGTAAATTGATAAGAAAGCTATTATAATGATAATTATGGTCGGAATAACAATTCTAATGTCTTTATAGATAAGTTCTAAATGTCTTACTTTTTCGTCTCCTTTTTCTGTTAAATGGAACAATCTAAAGATTATATAAAGTACAAAAGGAATTGTTAGGAATAGGAAAAAATAAGGACTAAAAAAGGTATATAATGAATAACTTACAATAAGTAAAGCTGTAGAAATTGTCATTAATGCTGAAGTAGTTTTTTCATTATAAATTTTTAAAACTGGCCTATGTTCTATTGATTTTTTTAAGAAACTTTCTGAACGTCTTTTTATTACTACTAAGAATAGTGCAAAGAAAAATGGGCAGAGTATTAACCAAGGAGAAACTGCTACATAAGGTTTTAAGCCGTTAGTTATTACGAAAGCGCCTGCTACTGCTCTTATTACAAAGTTTGTTGAAATTATTAAGATGTCTGCAAAAGCCTCGTTTTTTAGTTTGAAAGTGTATAGCTGGCTTAATAGGAATAAAGCAATTCCTAAGATAGCAAACATTAATGATAGTTTTAAAGAGATTGCTAAACCTAATATTAATGATAATATTGATAATGTAATTGCTTGCCAAATCTTAATTTTGCTAGAAGCTATCGGTCTTAATTTCTTTTCAATGTTTTTCTTGTCTTTTTCTCTGTCAATTACATCATTAATAATGTAGTTTGAAGATGAAATTAAGCATAAAGCAAAAAATCCTATTATTGTGTAAATCAAAGCTGTTTCATTAAAGAATTCTTTAGCAAATATTAAAGGTAAAAATATAACTAAGTTTTTGTACCATTGCTTTACTCTTAATAATTCTAATAACATAAATTTTATTTTATTTTTAGGCTATATAATCTTTCTGTTTTAGATTAATGCTGATTGTAAAGCATTTCTGCAATGGCAATCCTTTTCTTCAATCTTTGGAATTACTGTTGCTAAAATTTTCTTAACCTTTTCAACATTGCTTTGCATGGTTTTGATTACTTCTTCTAATGTTACATGCTCTTCTTTCCAAACATCATAGTCAGTTACCATTGCGATTGTTGCGTAACATATTTCAGCTTCTCTAGCTAAAACTGCTTCAGGTACCATTGTCATGCCTATAATGTCTGCGTCCCAACTTCTAAAAACATTGCTTTCTGCTCTTGTTGAAAATCTAGGACCTTCAATTACTACGCAAGTTCCTTTTTTATGATGTGGTAACTGTAGTTCTTGGGCAGTATTATTTAATAAATTTCTTAAATAAGGACAGCAAGGTTCTGCTACAGAAATATGACAAACTTGATTGCCTTCATAGAAAGTCTGTTTTCTGTGATGTGTTCTGTCAATAAACTGGTCAGCTATAACTAGTTGCCCTGGAGCGTATTCTTCTTTTAATGAGCCTACTGCTGATGATGTAATCAAATGCGTTACGCCTAATTGTTTTAAAGCCCAAATATTTGCCCTGCTATTAACGTCTGTTGGATGTATCCTGTGTCCTGAACCATGTCGTGGTATAAAAAACAGTTCTTGACCTTTAAAGTTTCCAACTGTTATTAAGTCAGAAGTTCTACCAAAAGGAGTGTGTACTTTTACTTGTTTCACGTCTTCTAATAATTCTGGGTCGTATAAGCCAGAACCACCTATAATGCCTATTTTTATCATAATTTTTTAAGAATATTAATAAGATTTAAATGTATTTCGTTAAGATAATCCTTACATAACTTATATAAATGAGATTTTTGACGTTTTTTATATGCAACAGAATATATATTTAGAATTTAGTAGAAATTTAATGGAAAAATGTGGGTTAAATGAAGAAGGTATTATTTTTTCTCTTATACCTAATTTAGACCATAATTTATCTTATTTACAAGATTCATATTTTCATTCATTAGAAAATCTCCCTAATTTAATTGAAGCTTCATTAGCAATATTTCATGGGCAGAAATCAGATATTTCGAAAAATTCTTTGACTTTTAATATAATTAAAGAAAATAGTCAAAATCTTCTTAAAAATTATTCTCAATTTAGAAGTAAGTATAATTTTAAAGCTGGAGAAATAATTTCTAAAGATAAAGAAGTTTTGGCATTAGCTATTCTATCTCACATATACTTAGATTCATTTGAAAGACCATTACAATTCTTTTTACCTCATAGCCCTTTTTGTTCTGGTAATTGGTTACTTTGGGATAAAATAAATTATCATGATTTTAAGGAAAAATTTCATCAATCAAATGAATTATTAATTAATAAAAAGGATATATGGAATATTAAGATAACTGAAGAAAATTTTAAAGATATTATAAAAAAGAGATTAATTAAAGAAAATGCTTTTTCTAAACCTTTGTCTCATTTATCTATGATAAAAGCAATTATTGTTAGAATGGCAGAAAATGCAGCACCAAGTATTAATTATGAAATTGTAGATTATAATATAAGAAAATTATTTAGATATTTAGGAATAAATGAATTTATAAGAATTGATAGAGAAATGGAGTTTTTTAGAAGATTAGAAAATAATTTATCTAAGGCTTTTGAACAATTTTCTAATTAATCATTTAAAAGCTTTTCGGCAGAACCTTTAAAAACAAAATTAAATTTTTGCAGATAACATGAAAGCAATAATCATTGCCGCAGGCATGGGGAGCAGATTAGAACATTTAACTAAAGATAAACCTAAATGTTTATTAGAATTCTGTGGAAAAACATTATTAGAACACCAATTAACTGCTATAAGGAACAATAATATTTCTAATATTTCTTTAATTAAAGGATATAAAAAAGAAAAAATTAATTTTCTTGATTTAAATTATTATATTAATGATGATTATGAAAATAATAATATCCTTAATTCATTATTTTATGCAGAATCTGAAATGAATGATGATGTTATAATATCTTATTCTGATATTCTTTATTCACCAGATGTTATAAAAAAATTAAAAGAAACTAATGGTGATATAGTGGCAGTTGTAGATACAAATTGGCAAGGATATTATGAAGGTAGAACAGATCATCCTATTTCTGAAGCAGAGAATGTAATTTTAAATGAAGAAGGAAAAATCTTAGAAATTGGAAAGCATCTTGCTGATGATAGGATTAGTGGTGAATTTATTGGAATGATAAAATTAAGTAAAAAAGGATGTGAAATATTTAAGAACCATTTTTATAAAGTTAAATCTTTATTTTCTGGAAAACCATTTATTAGAGCATCTGTTTTTGAAAAAGCATATCTTACAGACATGTTACAATCTTTAGTTAATGAAAATATAGAGGTTCATTCAATGAAGATAAATAAAGGATGGATGGAAATAGATACTATTCAAGATTATGAAAGAGCTAAAGAATTTATTGTTAATGGAGAGTATAAAGTAATTTAAAAATAAATGAGGTGAAAAAAATGGTTAAAGATAATTTAAAATCTTGGCAAAGTAGAATATTTTGGTCCATATGGATTTCTTATGCTGCTTATTATCTATGTAGAGTAAATATGTCTGTAGCTTTACCAGGTATAATGGCAGAATATGATATCTCTAAGACAGCTATGGGTGCTGTTCTTTCAGGATTATTTTTTGCATATGCAATTGGGCAATTTGTAAATGGTCAATTAGCAGACAGGTTAGGCGCACGGAAATTAATATCCATTGGAATATTAACTTCTGCTGTAGTAAATATTATATTTGGATTTACAAATGGTGTTTTGGGATCTATGATTTTATTATGGGGAATAAATGGTTTTTTCCAATCAATGGGTTGGAGTCCGAGTGTAAAAACAATTGCAAATTGGTTCCCACTTAAGAAAAGATCTAAATTTTCCGGAATGTTAGGTACATCTTATCAATTTGGAAGCGCAGCTTCTTGGGCACTGTCAGGATTTATTGTTGGTGCTTTAGGTTGGAGATGGGCTTTTTGGATCCCAGGAATACTTTGTATTATTATTGGCCTACATTGGTTAATAAGAGGTAGAAACGCTCCTGAAGAAGTTGGATTACCATGTGTTGAAGATCAAGAGAATGGTGTAATTTCTGAAAAATTAGTTAAAAAAGATCATCATTTAGGATTTAAACATACACTAAAAACTGTATTAACTAAAAAAAGGATATGGGCGGCAGCCTTATCTTTATTTTTCTTAAATATAGTTAGATATGGTTTTATGGATTGGGCACCAACGTATCTTTTTGAAGTACAAAATGCTACAATTTCTACTGCTGCATATAAGGCATTAATAATTCCTTTAGCAGGAATTTTAGGAGCACTATTTGCAGCTTATGCATCTATTAAATACTTCAGATCTAAAAAAGCACCAGTAACATCTATAATGTTGTTTGGATTAGGTGTAGTTTGTTTAATCTATCCACACATACCTGTGAATCAATGGATCTTAGGCCTATTAGCTCTTGCAGTAATAGGGTTTTTGACTTATGGTCCGCATGTAATGATTGTTACAGCTATGCCTATGGACTTTGCTTCAAGAAAAGCAGCAGCATCAGCCGCTGGTTTTATTGATGGTTGGGGGTATATAGGAGCAGCTTTAACTGGTGTTGGAACAGGATGGCTTGTAGATACTTTTAGTTGGAATGTGGCCTTTTATTTCTGGGTTGCAGGAGCATTTGCAGCTGCGTTGATAATGGGTATCTTATGGTACTTTAAAATTGGTGCTGTTAAAGGACAATACCATTAATTTTTTTCTTTTTTTATTTCCATAACACTTTTAAATTCACTAATTATTGTTATTAAAATGGAAAATAGATATGGTCTTTTAAGTGATGAATATTATAATAGAAAATCAAAATTATATTTACAAAATTCTTTTCATTATGCTGATAGATTAAAAACTATTCTTAAAACATTAGATCCTAAAAAAGGAGAGAAGATTTTAGATATAGGTTGTGGTTTTGGTTCATGTGGGATTGAATGTGCTAAACTACATTGTGAAGTTACTGGATTAGATATTTCACCTAAAGCAATTAAGACCTTTGAAGATATTGCTAAAAAACTTAAATTAAATGTGAAAGGTATTGTTTCTAGTTGTACTTCTATGCCTTCAATTAAATCTAATAGTTTTGATAAAATAGTTTGTGCTGATATAATTGAACATCTAAATTATGAAGATAGCTTAAATACCTTTGAAGAATGTAAAAGAGTATTAAAAAAAGGAGGTAAACTTTTAGTTTATACTCCTAATGCTCATCATTTTACAGAATATGTTAGATTAAAAAAAGTAGAGGGACACATTTGTGTTAAAACAATGAAATATCTAAGGAAAACATTAGAAGCTTTAGGTTTCAAAATAGAAAAATCATTTTATCGTCCAAGTAGTGTTAAAATTGTAAGACAATTAGATATTTTATTTGGTTCTTTTTTACCTATATTTAGGAAAAGACTTTGCGTTTTAGCTGTAAAAAAATAATTATTTTTTCTTTTCATGTTTTATAATCTTCATAGATAAAACAACAAATTGTCCAATTACAAAAATCCAACTGTAAACACTGGTTATTAAAAGAAATAAATAAATTTGATTTGTGAAAGCGGCTAATGAAATTAAGATAGTAATTAAAGGATCTATAAAGAAAAATTGTTTTAAGAATTTCCTTTTTCCTTTTTCAGTTTCTACAACTTTTTCAGCAAATGGAAAAAATCTCCAAAACATATTGTAAGTCAAACTATTAAGTATATAACCTGAGAAACTTATGAATCCAAGTAATATTGCCCAAGGATTACCTGTAACATTGTAAACTCCTAATGAAAATGTTAGGAAAACAATGAACTTTCCTAACTCATCTGAAGCATTATCTAACCAATGACCATAATCACTTGCCATATTTTTAGCTCTAGCTAAAGAACCATCAACATAATCTAAAGTAAATCTTAAAAGAAATATTAATGCTCCAATAATTAAGAATTTATATTCTCCAAGATAAAAAAAGTATCCTGCTATAAATGATAATATAGTGGTAAAAAAAGTTACTTGATTAGGAGTAATACGGGTGTATTTCGCTAAAAACAAAGCAATAGGGATTGAAATACGTCTCATTATTTTTTTAACAATTGGGCCCTTTAAATCTTCTTTTTTAAATATTTTTTTATAATCCTCTTTTTTAACCATATATTATATTTTTATAATTGTCTTATTTAAATATTATGATTCTTAGTTTTATTAAAATTAGTCAGCATAACATTTAAAAAGCAATAGTTTCTCTTTTTGAGCTAATGGCTCAAAAAATGAAAACATTGTTAATTTACCCAAGATTTGGTTGGGAATGGGATATAATGCATCCAGATATGCCCATGGGTATAGCTTATATTGCAAGTATGTTAAGAGATTATGCTAAAGATGTGAAGATTCAGGATATGTCTTTTGATAAGTCTTTTGATGAATTAAAACAAGTAATTTCTCAATATAAACCTGATGTTATAGGTATTGAAGTATTAAGTATTAATGTTGATAATACTTTTAAAATCGCTGAATTAGCTAAGAAATTCAATAAAAAAACTAAAGTAATAGTTGGTGGTCCACATCCTACATTTCAACCTAATGAAATGTTAGAAAATAAAAATATTGATATTGCTGTAAAAGGAGAAGCCGAATATACTTTTGTGGAATTGATTAATAATCTTGAAAAAGAAAAGGCTTTAGATAATATTAAAGGTATTGTGTTTAAAGAAGGAAATAAAGTTAAAACTACATCTCCAAGAGAACCTATCCATAATTTAGATTTATTGCCTTTTCCTGCAGTTGATTTATTGCCAAATGAGAACTATTTTAGTCAACCTTCAATAGAACCTATGCCTGCACCAGGAATAAATATAGTAACAAGTAGGGGTTGTCCTTTTGATTGTAATTTTTGTCAGCCCATTTCTAAAAAATTATTTGGGTTAAAACATAGAAAAAGATCTCCTAAAAATATTATAGATGAATTAAGAATTATAAAAAATAAATATAATATTAAAAGTTTTAGTATTGTTGATGATCTTTTTGTTATGGAAGAAGACTATGTAAAAGAATTTTGTCAAGAGTTAATTAAAGCTAATTTAAATTTAAAGTGGAGATGTAATAGTAGAGTAAATACCATAACTTATGAAAAATTGAAACATATGAAAAAATCAGGATGTATATCTATTATTTTTGGTGTTGAGAGCGGTTCTCAAAGAATGTTAAATCTAATGAAAAAAAATATTACAATTGCACAAACAAAAGAAACATTTAGGCTTTGTAAAAAAGCAAAAATAAGTTCAATGGCTAATATTTTATTAGGTTATCCTGGAGAAACTGAAGAATCTTTAGAAGAGACAATTGAATTAATTAAAGAAATAAAACCAGAAATGTTAAGTGTAAATTTAGCATCTCCTATGCCTGGAACAAGGTTATATGATATGGTAAAAAAAGAAGGCAAATTGAATGTAAAACAATATGCGGAATTTAATAGAGAATTTCCTGATGGGATAAAGTTAGATAACTTAACAAATGCAGATTTAGTCAAATATAAGAAAAAAGCTTATAGTGCTTTTTATAAAACAATTTTCCCTAGATTTTTTATTCATCCTTATTTTATTAAGAGCTTATTTTATAGGATTTTAACTTTGCCGATGAATGAAAGAATTAAAGTTATAAAGGGTTATACCTTTGCTTTAATTAAAGGAGACGAACATAAGAGGCGTTAAAATGAAAGTTGTATTACCAGAAGATTTACCAAATAGGCTTGATGGAATAGAGTTAGATATGCAAGATGGTTTTGGAGCTAAACAATCAATTAAAAGAACAATTATTAAGAAAAATTTGAAAGGTAAAAAAATTTTAGATATTGGTTGTGGAGAAGGAGAAGTTTCCATGGGTTTAGGAGATATAACTGGTGTTGATGTTTCTGAGCCTAGGTTGAAAATTGCTAGAGAAAATGGTTTGAAAACAGTTAAAGCAGATGTTTGTAAAATTCCTTTAAATGAGCAATTTGATGCTGTGATTGTAGCGGATTTGATTGAGCATATGCAAAGACCTTATGATTTATTAATGGAAGCTAATAGGCTTTTGAAACCTAAAGGCCAAATATTCTTAGAAACTCCGAATGCTCTTAATTTTATGCGTTTTTTACAACTTTTATTTAGAGAGAAAACAAGAGAAGAATCTCCAAATCATTTATTTTTATTTGATAGGATTTCATTAACTGAAATGTTATTAAGAACAGATTTTGTAATTGATAAGATATATTATTATGGATTTACTTTCCCAGGATGGAGGTTTTTAACAGCTAGGTTGGGAAAAGGTAAGTATTCTAATAAAACTAAAAAATATAAAGTTAAGACTAGAAATAAGAATTTAGATAAATTATCTTTAATTAGTAAAGTAGGATGGGTTTTAGGAAGATTATTCAAACCTTTTGCTTATAGTTTATTGATAGTAGCTCATAAAAAAGGAGATTAAAGTGAGAGTTTGTTATTTCGGTACTTATGAATCAGATGATTCTCGAAATATTTTATTAATGAAAGCTTTAGAAAAGAATAATATTGAAGTAATCCCTGCTCATATGTCTTATTGGAAATTTAAAAGAGCAGGTATGAATAAATATATGTTATTTATGATAAATTGGTTTAATAATCTAAAATTATTCTACAAATATTTTTTTAAAGTAGGAAAACATGATTTAATTATCTTAGGTTCTCCTGGAGAAAAAGATATTAATTTTGCACGTTTTTTAGCATTTATTAAAAGAAAAAAGATTGTTTTAGATACTTATCCTTCAATTAATTCTAAAAAAATAAATAAATTAGATCTTTTATTAGTCGATACTAACCAAAAAGCAAAATATTTATCAGATAAGTTAAATATTAAACTAAATAAATTTAAAGTAGTTCCTTATTGTGCTGAAATTAATGAAATAGATAAAGAAATCCCAAAATCTAATTTTATTGTAAATGTTTTTGGAGATTTGTCTCATAAAAGTTTTAATCTTCTTTTAAAAATTAAACAAGACATAAAAAAAGATATTGAACTTAATCTAATTAAGGTAAAACCAAAAAAAGAATCTCAAGTTAAAAATCCTAAATCTCTTGTAGCTAAAACTTTTAATGTTGTTAAAAAATTCTTACCTGAAAAGAAAGTCGAAGAAGAAAAGGAAAATCCAAATTATAAATATATTTCTGAAGAAGAATTAAAACAAACTATCTTAGCATCAAATTTATGTTTAGTTTTTGATGATAAAAATAACTTAGAAAACTCATTACCTAAAGAAGCTATAGAAGTTTTAGCATTAAATAGGCCCTTACTAATAAAAGAAACAATTGCTACAAAAGAAGCATTTCCTAAAGGAGCTTTATTTTACCAAGATGATTTAATTAAAACTTTAAATAAAATAAAAAAAGATAAAGCTTTATTAGAAAAAGTTTCTTTTGAAGGAAATGAATTATTTAAAGAAAAATATAGTATTAAACAAGTAGGGAATGAATTTTCAGAAGTCTTAGAAAATTTATTAAAAAATAATTTATTTCAATAATTGATATTCTTGTTTTCCTAAACCTAATTCTTCTGCTTTATTTATTTGAAGTAAAGGAGATTTATGGTGGGCCTTTTCAAAAACATCTTCTTTTTCATTTTCTTTAATTAAATCAAATGAACATTTGTCTATTGCAACTAAATCTTGCCCATAAATTATTCCTACATCTTTAGCAATTATTTTCCCAGGATTACTATGGCAGTCACAATATAATGAAACTTTATTTATTACATTGATAAATAAAACTTTATTTTTAGTTTTCATTACAGCACTTGCAGCTTCTGCAAGAAGATGATCGAAAAGCTCTACTTTTGTTTCTAAAGCTTTATTTGGACAAGAAAGAATACAAACCCCGCAACCAATACAGTTATTATAATTAAAATGGATTTTATTGTTATCTAATTCACAAGCTTTAACTCCACAAAGCTTTATACAGGTGCCACAACCAGAACAATTACCTGTTAATTTTGGTTGAGATAATGTATGTTGGTCTTTTTTAGATTTTTTTGTTACACAGCCCATCCCTAAATTTTTAATAGAAGCTCCAAAACCACAACATTCATGGCCTTTTACATGAGTTAAAACTATCATTCCATCTGCTTCTTTTATTGGTAAACAAACTTCAACATCCATATGTTCTGTTTTAACATTAAAACCTTCATCAGAAATAATAATCGGACAGCCTATATTTTCCTCTGAAAAACCATGTTCCTCAGCAACTTTAAGATATGATTCCACATCTTTTCTAGGGCTATGATAAATTACACAAGAATCAAACAAGGCTGGTTTAATATTTAATTCTTTTAATATTGAAACAAGAGATTTAACAGCCAAGGGTTCAATAAAATTTTTATGGCCTGGTTCTCCAAAATGTAATTTGATTACTATTTTGTCTGTTTCTTTGAATATTTCTTTAATAAAAGGTTTTAAACAATCACCTAAATTAAATAATTTTTCTAATTCCAGAAAATGTATTAAGTTTTTCATTTTGAATTTAAAGTGTTTTCTAAAATTTCTTTTAGTTGTTTCCCAATAACTTTCATAGAACATTTTTCTTTAAATATTTTATATCCATTATTTCCTATTTTTTCTTTTAATTTTGGATTGTTTTTTAAATCTAAAATTGCTTCTGCTATTGCTCCTGGGTTAGCTCTTTCACAAAAATATGCACTTTCTTTATGTTTTAATAATTCTTTTGACGCTTTTGAATCAGCTGCAATTAAAGGTTTTCCCATAGCTAAAACTTCATAGGCTTTGTTAGGTATAACATATCCAGCTTTATTACTTTTTCCAAGAACTCCTAAACAAACATCTGAATTGCTTATATGTTCTGCAACAATCTTTAATGGTTGAAATCCTAGAAAATTAATATTATTTACGTTAATTCTCTTTGCTAATAAAAAATCTTTATTAAATGTTTGACCATTTCCAATCATAGTGAATTCTATATTTTCTTTTTCTAATAATTTAGCAGCCTTTATGATATATTCAGTTCCTTGAAGAGGAATAAATTTGCCATGGAATTCTACTTTAAATTTATCATTCTCTTTTTTCTTTTTTCTTAAATTAAAATAATCTTCATCTGCTCCAATAAAAACTCTACGGAATTTTTCTTTTTTTAATTTAAAAGTATTACAAAAATAATTGATATGTTCTGTAGTGTCTAAAATAACAATATCTGCTAGTTTACAAGAATAAGAATCAAGCCAAAATAAAAATTTGCTTTTAATAGAATTTTTTTTAACAGTTTTTTTATCTTCAACCAGAGTATTATAAGCAGACATGAAAGCATCAAAAACTATTTTTTTCCTAGTAAAAAGCTTTATTAAAGGCACAAGGGGTTGTCCAAAGAAACCGACTAAAATAATGTCGCTTTTAGATTTATAACGAAGAAATTTAAAAAAAAAATCTAAATATTTTAAAGGTGATTTTAATTTTGAAGAACAATCAATCAATTCTACATCATTTAATTTTAACCCTTTCTTAAATACTTGAATTCGGGCATAATTCGGATTGTAAGTGGTTACAAAGCAGACTTTCATTTTAATTTTTAATTTTAAATGGTTTAAAAGCGTTATGGAGTTCTAGTTAACGACAAAAGAAAAGCATATTAATATTTGATAAATGCCTATTAGACTGTCAATTAAGAACAAAGCCCCATATAACTTTATGCATTATTAATGTCGTAAACTATTCTATAAACTCTAATCTTGTTTCTTGTTTCTTTTAGAAGAATAAATTCAAGTTTTTGTTTAGTTATGATATAATCTATATCCTCTATATTACTAATTTTACCTATTTTTACATGATTATTGATCCAAAATGTTAAAAGTGAAGCATGGTTGGATTTATCACAAAGTGTATTTTCTATGTCTTGCTTTTGAATTCTAGTTGTACAACCAGTTTCATCTA
>JAHIMK010000015.1 GCA_018896675.1 Nanobdellota archaeon | reverse complement strand
TTCTTCTCTATTACCTCATAACCTTCCATTTTCATTTGAATTGGCTTTTTCATTGTAGTTACAATGTAACTACATATAGAATATAAAGATTTCTATAGTAGAGAATATATATTTAGAACTTCAGAAAGCTAAACAATTACCTACAAACGAAAGGATTAAAAACAAAAAATACTTATATTTATAGTATGATAAAATTACTATTCAAAAAATTAATAAGACAATATCCAGACGAAGCAAAAGAATTTCTTGCTGAACAAGAAATGTTAGTTTTAGTTTTTAATTCTCCTAAAAGAGATTTGTTTTTGAAAGATCTGAAACTTTCTTCTGCAAATAAAAAGAATGTTGATGCTGTTATTGAAGACTATGCTCAATGCAAAATTAAAGCAGAAAAGAAAATGAAATCAAGAGCTAGAGAAGATATAATTAAAGTTGAAAATAATTGTTTAAAGAAAATGTTTGAAGGTCACATTTTAAAAGTAAAAATTAAAGGAACTAAGAAAAAAGCTGTTGCTATTGGAAAGAAGATTATTATGAATAAATTTCCATCAGCTACTATCTTAGATGAAAAGAGAATGGCTTTTTTAGCTAAAAAAGTTGGCTTGAAGAAAAAATTCCCAACAGATTTTTTAGTATTTGATGGTAAGAAGAAAAAAGTAATAAGTTTTGGGATAGTAATGAAATAACCACTTGCCACTTGACATTTACGCACATAGTTTATAAATTAAGGTTTATTTATTGAAGTAATGCTTAGTTTAAAAGAGTTGAAGCCGAGATTATACCAAGAAACCATTTTGCACACATGTGTTAGAAAAAACACTTTGGTTGTATTGCCTACTGGTTTAGGTAAAACTGCTATTTCTTTACTCTTAACCATTGAAAGGCTCAACTCTTATCCTACTTCTAAAATCTTATTTTTAGCACCAACTAAACCTTTAGTTGTACAGCACATAGAAACTTTCAAGAAATTCTTAGATATTGATGAAAAAGATATGGTTGTTTTAACCGGAGAAATCAAACCTGAAAAAAGAGAAGAATTATGGAAAGATGCTACAATAATATTTTCTACGCCTCAAGGTTTAAGCAATGATATTGTTAATTCAAGAATTAAGTTAGAGGATGTAAGCTGTTTAATTCTTGATGAAATTCATAGATGTGTAAAGGATTATGATTATGTTTGGATTTGTAAACAATATAATCAAAAGTCTAAGTTTCCGAGAATTTTAGGATTGACTGCTTCTCCTGGTTCAAATATGCAACAAATATTAGATGTTTGCAAAAATGCTAAGATTGAAGAAATAGAAGTTAGAGTTCATGATGATCCTGATGTTAAACCATATGTTCAAGAAATAGATTTAGAATATGTTACTATTGAGTTACCTGAAGAGTTATTGTCAATAAAGAGATTTTTGGATGCTTCTTTTAAGGATAAGATTAAAAATTTACAAACTTTAGGTTATTTAACTGGTAAGAATGGAACTATCTCTAGAACTGACCTTTTAGGAATACAAGGTGATTTACATAGAAGAATAGCTTCTGGTGAAAAAGATTTTTCTATGTGGAAAGCTATATCTGTTACAGCTGAAGCAATTAAAGTTCAGCATGCAGTTGGTTTGTTAGAAACGCAAGGAATATCTTCTTTAGATAAATATTTTAATAAATTATTTGAAGAAGCTGAAAAAACTAAAACAAAAGCTACTAAAAATTTAGTTAGAGATTTAAATTTTAAATCTGCTTTTATTAAGACTCAACATTTGAATCGGGAAGATATTGAACATCCTAAAATAGAAAAGTTAAAAGAAATAATTAAAGATGAATTAAAAATTAATAAAAAATTGAAATTAATTATTTTTAATAATTATAGAGATTCTGCTTCGAAATTAGTGGATGAAGTAAATCAATTAGAAAATATGAAGGCAAAGCTATTTGTTGGCCAGATGAAAAAAGGTAATACTGGATTAAAACAGAAAGATCAGATTGCCATGCTGAATGATTTTCGTCAAGGAAATTTTAATTGTTTAGTTTCAAGCAGCGTTGGAGAAGAAGGTTTAGATATCCCTGCTGTTGATTTAGTCATTTTTTATGAGCCTGTGCCTAGCGCTATAAGAAAAATTCAAAGAGTTGGTAGAACTGGTAGGCTAGAGAAAGGTAAGGTTAAAATTTTAGTTACAAAAAATACAATTGATGAAGCTTATAGGTGGAGTGCACATCATAAAGAAAAAAAGATGTATAGTGCTTTATTTGAATTAAAAAATAAATTACATCTTAAAAATGAAATGCAGCCGACTTTAAGCAAATTTAATCAAGAGTCTAATATTAAAATATTTGCAGATACTAGAGAGTATCATTCGGGAATTGTTAAAGAAATGGTTGATAGAGGCATAGATGTTAAAGTGCAAAGATTGCCAATGGCTGATTTTATTTTATCTAACTCTGTTGGTGTTGAAAGGAAATTAGTTCAAGATTTTGTTGCTTCTTTGATTGATAAAAGGTTGTTGCAACAGCTGAAAGATTTGAAAAATAATTTTAAAAAGCCCTTGTTAATAATTGAAGGAATGGATGATATTTATTCTATAAGAAAAGTTCATCCTAATGCAATAAGGGGCATGTTGGCTACTATTGCTATATCTTATCAGATTCCTATCTTATATACTAAAGATGCTTTAGATACTACTGAGTTGTTATTAGCTATTGCTAAAAGAGAGCAGAAAGATAATACTAAAGAATTTGGAGTTAGGCAAGAAAGAAAACCGCTAACTACAAAAGAACAGCAAGAGTTCATTATAGAGTCTCTGCCTTATATTGGGCCACAGTTAGCTAAGTCTTTATTGAACAAGTTTGGTTCTGTAAAAGATATAATTAATGCTGAAATAGAGCATTTAAAACAGGTGGATAAAGTAGGTGCAAAAAAGGCTGAAGAGATAAAAAGAATTGTTGAAGAAAAATATCCTACTTATGAACTTTAATATAATCTTCTAAGAGTTTGATATCTTCTGTTAAATTTTTTTTAAAATCTTCACACCAGGGTTCTTGATAAAATAGCTTTATCATATCACTATCTTGTTTTTGTCCGGCAATTTCTTTTGCTTGAAAATATAGATTAAAACAATAACTTCTTTCTGGATATTGGTCTATATCATAAAAGTGTTTACAAGAAACAGTGCTTAAAGCTAATGCTAAAAGCCCTAAACATAATTTTTTCATAAATATCATATATCCTCATATCTTATATAATTTCTGGATATTAGAAAATTAGGAAGTTTTTTAAATAAAAAAGAAACCTAAAAATCATTTAGAGGATTAAAATGAAAAGATATAAAGCAAAAATTGAAAGGAATAGGCTAGAAAATACGTTAAAATTAACTTTTGAAAGGATTCCTGTTAAAAATGTTGTAGAAATGTATATGGCATGGTCGCAATATTCTCAAAAACAAAGTGGCATTTTAGATACTATAAGTTGGAGTGGAATACTTAATAATCCAATTGAAGTTTGGAAAACTTATAACTTTAAATGTTTAGATATGAAAATTAGTTCTAAAAGATATAGATATGACGAGAAATTACAAACAGTTGAATTGTTTTTTTCAGGAGATAAAAAATTAGATGGTGTTGTACATGATGTAATGGGTTCATTTTTTAGTAAATATCTTAAATCTATGCCTGAATAAGAATCTTCTTAGAAAATATTTTGAAAAAATAAGATAATAGCAAGATTTAAAAGATTCTTAATTTTATTAATGTTAATGGCAAAAGTAACACCTTGGGAAGTTTCTGGTGAAATAGATTATGATAAACTAATTACAGAGTTTGGATTACAACCATTAAAAGATTTACCTAAACCTTTTAATGATGTTTTATTATTTAGAAGAGGAATTATTTTTGCGCATAGAGATTTTGATAAAATTTTGGATGCCATAAAAAAGAAAAAACCTTTTGTAATGATGACTGGTTTAATGCCTTCTGGTAAATTTCATTTAGGGCATAAGATGGTTGCTGATCAAATGATTTTTTATCAAAAGTTAGGTGCTAAAGTTTATGTAACAGTTGCTGATATTGAAGCCTATAATTCTAGAAGTACTGACATGGAAGAATTAAGGCGGGTAGCAATTGAAGAGTATCTTACAAATTATGTTGCCTTAGGATTAAATCTTAATAAATGTGATTTTTATTTTCAATCTAAAAGATCTTTAGATGGAAAAAAATCTAATGCTTATTACAGTTTAGCTAACATGTTGGCAAGGCATGCGACTTTTAATGAGTTTAAAGCTGTTTATGGTGAAATCTCTCCTGGAAAAATGGCCGCTTCTTTATTACAAGCTTCAGATATGTTACATCCACAATTAAAAGAGTTTGAAGGTAAACCTTTGCCTGTTGTTATTCCTGTTGGACCTGATCAAGATCCGCATATAAGGTTAGCTAGAGATATGTCGCAAAGAATAAAGGCTTTTAACTTTATGCAAATAAGTGCAACATATCACAAATTCTTGCCGGGTTTGAAAGGTGGCAAGATGAGTTCATCAGATCCAATGTCTTATATTGCTTTAACAGATACTCCTGAAGAAGCTACAAGAAAAATCAAAAAATATGCCTTTTCTGGAGGTAAATCTACAATTGAAGAGCAAAGGAAAGAAGGAGCTAATCCTAAAATTTGTATTATCTTACATTATTTGAATATTTTGTTTGAAACTAATGATGAAGAAATTAAACAAAGAATAAAAGATTGTAAAACCGGTAAAAACTTGTGTGGAGATTGTAAAGTTTTATTGTCAGAGAAAGTAAGTAAATTCTTGAAAGAGCATCAGAAAAACAGAGAAAAGGCTAAAAAGGTTGTAGCTAAATTTGTTAAAGATAACAATTTTTGATTAGAAAAAGCTTTTAAATGTCGATATAATTCTTTTCTTAAGTTAGGGGATATAGTACAACCTGGCAGTACGGCCGGCTCCAGTCAATGCTGAGCAAAAGCACAGTATTATTAAAATATGGAAGATACCGGCTAATTAGGGTTCAAATCCCTATGTCCCCATATTATTCAAAACTTTTAAATATTCTAATTATAAAACTAGCTTTAATGATATTGGATGTACCAATTTTTGGACAAGAAACGGATAGAACCTGTGAACCTTCATGTTTAAAGATGGTTTTTCAGTATTATGGTGAATATCATTCTGAAAGCCAAATATTAAAAGGGATAGGCGGTTTAACAAAATATAATAGTATTAATGATTTAGGAACATTAACTATTGATAATGCATTGTATGCCCGAAGAGCAGGTTTTAATGTTAATTGTTATTCTTATAATATGGACTTATTACCCTCTTCATTTGAAGGTTTAGGTAAACAAGAATTAAAGAGAGAAATTGAAAAATTAGTTAATCAATCTCAAAATAAGAATGTTTTAGAAAAATATCTTTTAGCAATTGAAGAAGGTGTAAACTTAAAACTAAGAATGCCTAATTTAAATGATATTAAAGATTTTATTGTTCAACAAGTTCCTGTAATTTTATCTGTAAATTCTAGAATATTTTTTGAAAATGATGCCGATATTGGTATAGGTCATTCTATTGTAGCAACAGGATATTCTAATGATTATTTTTATTGTAATGATCCTTGGCTTAGTTCTATGAAAAAAATATCTTCTGAAAAATTAATATTTGCATTATCTAACAATATATTAAAAGGTTCTGCATATTTGATTGCAGTTAAACCCAAAATTAACATTCAAAACTCTTAAATACACTCAATTTCTAAAAAATTCCATGGTAGAACTAATGTGTCCAGCTGGATCATTTGAAGCTTTAAGAGCAGCAATAAAAGCAGGAGCAGATTCAGTATATTTTGGAGTTGGCAATTTGCACATGCGGTCAGTTGCAGCGAAGTTTAAGGTAGATGATTTAAAAGAAATAGTTGATATTTGCAATGAAGCTAATGTGAAAAGTTATTTGACACTAAATGCTGTAATGTATGATGAAGATTTAGGAGCTATGAAAAAGCTTTGTGATTTAGCTAAAGAAAATGAAGTGACTGCTATAATAGCAAGCGATTTGGCAGTTATACAATATGCTAATTCTATTGGTTTGGAAGTGCATATGTCTACACAAACTAATATCTCTAATATTGAAGCTGTTAAATTTTATTCAAAGTTTGCAGAGGTTATTGTTTTAGCAAGAGAACTTTCATTAGAACAGATAAAAAATATTTGTGATAAAATTAAAGAAGATAACATTAAAGGTCCTAAAGGTGAGTTAGTTAAAATTGAAGTTTTTGTGCATGGTGCTTTATGTGTTTCTATTTCAGGAAAATGTTATATGAGCTTGGCTACTTATGGTAAATCTGCTAATAGGGGAGCTTGCATACAAAACTGTAGACGTAAATACAGAGTTACAGATGATGAAACTGGTAAAGAGTTAATTGTAGATAATCAGTATGTAATGTCTCCTAAAGATTTGTGTACTATTCAAATTATTGACAAATTGATTGAAGCAGGTATAAATGTTTTTAAAATAGAAGGCAGAGCAAGGGGCGAAGAATATGTTTATTTAGTCACAAAAGTTTACAAAGAAGCTATTGAAGCTGCTGAAAATAAAACTTATACCAAAGATAAAATTGAAAACTGGATTAAAGAATTAAGATCAGTTTTTAACAGAGGATTTTGGATGGATGGTTATTATTTAGGCAACAAGTTAGGAGAATGGTCCAATGTTTATGGTTCAAAAGCTACTAAAGAAAAAGTAGAAGTTGGCAAAGTCTTGAATTATTTTGAAAAAGTTAAAGCTGCACATGTCAAAATTTTAGCAAATGAAATTAATGTTAATGATGAACTAATGATTTCTGGTAAGAAAACTGGAATAGTTTTTACTAAAGTTGAAAAGATATTAAAAAATGATAAAGAACTTGCTAAAGCTACTAAAGGTGAAGATGTTACAATAGAAGTTTTAGAAAAAGTTAGAGAGAATGATAAAGTGTTTTTAATAAAAGATAGAAATTAATCTCGAACACATTGTTCTAAACATTGTTCAAATTCATTTGAATTATCAAGATCTAAGTAAGGTTTGGTTTTTTTAAACCATTTTAATGGATAATCTGTACCATTAATATTAATGTAGAATTCTTTTTCACCATTGCCATCTACATCTTTGTAAGGGGCACCTTTAACATTTTCAGGAGCAACATAACCTTGTTGAACTGTTTCATTTGTTGGAATATTCCTGTCAAAAAATCCAAAATGATTAATCCTCATAAAGCCATAAGTGCCTGCAACTACCCCTAGTACGACTCCAAATAAGATGGATTTAGTATCTAATTTTTCTCTGAAAATTTTCCATTTTTCTTTATAATCTGACATAATGCCATGCAAATGACATTTATTTTATAAAACTTGCTATGAAAAACTTAAATTTTGTAGAATTCTAGGACATATATTTTATCGCTGAATATCGACTGCCTTGTTTCATCATCATCATTTATTGATTTTGTACCTTTTATAAAATAATAAATGGCTTCTTCAGGCGCAACAATTTTTATTATGGATTCCCTATATGCCTTCCCGCCTATATGCCATGCAACCACTTCAATTTTTAATTCATTTTCTCCAATTTTATCTGCTTCTATAATTTTACCTTCTAAAGTTAAGTTTCCATCATTATCTTTTTTTAGTTCTTCCATTTTTTAGTTTCTTGAAAATTGTTCGTTTAAATATCTTGTCCAGTTTATTTTGAATTTTTCAGGTTTGTTAAAATACATTTTTCTCCCACAAGATATAGTGTATTGGGTATCTTTAAAATTTTCTAAGAAAGGTAAAAGTTTTTCTAAATCTAGTTCTCTAAAAATAAAAAGGTTTGAATCAGTTGGATAAGGTCTATCTTTATCTATTTGTCTTATAAATTCTCCATCTTTTTCAGGATTTGGAATAAATTCAAATATTCGTTCAGCAGTATAATCTGCTAACATTTTATCTTCTAATTCTTTATCTTGTGTGATTAAATTTACTTTCATTTTACCCTTTTTTGGTAGAAATTTATTTATAAAACTTTTGGTTAGAATTCTTCTATTGTTGAGTGAACAGAGCCTTCTTTTTTTAGTTTGCTTTGCATTAATCTAAAGCCAGTAACTTCAAAAGAAATTTTTTCTGTTTTAATGTCTTTTAATCTTGCTATGAAGTCTGCTCTGTTTTTTACTAGTTTTACCCTGCCCAATGTTAGGTGCGCTTTAAACTCTTGGTTTGTAGGAAAGACTGTCAATAAAGCTTCATCTATCTTTTGCTGAAGTTCAATAATCTTTATTTCCGGATCTAAACCTAGCCAGATAACTTTGGGGTTTCTATCGTCAGGGAAAAATCCTAGTTCAGTGGTTTTTAGTTTGAATTTTTCAAATTTGATATCTTTTAGAGCTTTTTTAATATCCCCTAATTTTTCTTCAGGAACTTCTCCCAAGAACTTTAATGTTACATGCAAACTTTTTTTAAAAATCCATTTTACTTTGGCTAGTTTAGGATTGTTAATTTTTTTTTGTAAATCATAAACATAATCTTTTGTTTCATCTGAAATGTCCATTGCAACGAATAATCTCATAAGAGTTAGAAATTATCTAAAGTTTAAAAGGATTACCAAAGCTCTACTGCTAATTTTGCAGCTAATTTAATAGTCATTTCATTAATATCTTTATCAGGATTAACTTCAACGATATCTGCTGCCCTGAAATTTTTCATTTTTTTAATCCTGTTAACAAAGTAAACCATGTCTCTGCTTGTCAAGCCTGCAGGTTCTATATAGCCAGTGCCAGGTGCAAAAGCTGGATCTATTGCGTCAATGTCTATTGATAAGTATAAAGCGCCAAAATTGTGTGCAAGTTCCATTATGCCGTCACAGATGGTGTCCATGTCATAACGCATGTTTTTAGCGTGGTAAACTTTAATGTTATTCTTTTCTAAGAATTCTTTTTCAGTCTCGTCAATGTTTCTTGTTGCTACTAAAATTACGTTTTCAGGTTGTAGATAGCCGTCTTCAATTAATGTCCTTAACCAGTCTTCATGAGAAGGAGGATGGAATAAATTTACACAATCAGGATGTGCGTCAAATACTATAATTCCTGGATTTTGATGTTTTTTAGCAAATGCTTTGAATATTGGGTAAGTGATTGAATGGTCGCCACCTATGAATAAACATTTATTGTCTAGCAATTCTTCTGCTTTTTGAAAAATCATATTATTTGTATCTTCTAAATTGTTGTTAATTATTGTAACTTTATCTATAATAAAATTGTGTTTATGGGAATCTTCACTAGTGTAAAAGTCAGAGATTGCATCTACTATCATATCAGGAGCTTTCTCGCTGCCTGTCTTGTGCATTCCGCCTTGTGAAGTTGGTACTTTTATTAAATACATAAAGAAAATAGCTTAGACTTCGGTTTATATAGTTTTTTAAATTAAATTTTTAATTTCTTTAATGTTATTAATTAAGTAATCTGGGTTTTCAGCGTTTAGTTTATCTTTTGATTGGAATCCCCAAGAAATTGCTATTGTTGTAACTTTAGCTTCTTTTCCTGCTAATATATCGTGCACCATATCTCCAACATAAGCTGTTTCTTCTACTGAGAATCCGTTTCTTTCCATATGTTCTTTTATAACTTGAGTTTTATCATGTACACTGCCAGTTACATCTAAAAAATAGTTTTCTACATCAAATTTCTTTAATTCTTCTAAAAGTTTTTCTTGTGGATGAGAACTTAATAAAGTCATTTTTATCTCTTCTTTTTTTAAAAATCCTAAAGTTTCTTTTGTTGAAGGAAATAATTTTGGGTTGCTTGCTTGTTTAAGTCCTTCAATGAATAAAGTATCTATTTCTTTTTTAGAAGCTTCGGTATATGCTTTGTAAAATTCCATGTAAGGTAATTTGAATGTTTTTTTGAATTCCTCTAAACTTAATTTTTTTAAGTTAAGCTTTTCAAAAATATACATTGCTGCTTCATAGTTTTGTGTTAAATCATCTATAAGGCAGCCAGCCCAGTCAAAGATTATGTTCTTAATCATTTTTTCCTGCATTTAAAGAAACAAAAATAAGGTATCTTAAATAATATTTTAACTTTTGGATTTTTTTCATCCCATGAATCTTTCGGTCCACTTTCAATGAAATCAATAATCTCAAAGTTATTTTTAATTAATATTTTAAAATAAGTATCAATCATTCTAGGAAATCCTGGAATTTTTTTTCCTTTTTGAACAATTTTATAATATCTAGTGCTATCATCAAAATAACTAGGAGTTGGTATAAATTCTCCTTTTTCAGAATCCCTAAACATATAAGTTATTGGATGTGGAATTGAAAAGATAAATAATCCGTTCTTTTTTAGAACTCGATTAATTTGTTTTATTGCTTTGTTTAAATCTTTTATATGGTCTAAAGCTAATGAGCATGTTACTATATCAAAACTTGCATCTTTAAATTTTAATTTTTCTATAGTACCCACCTCAAATTTTGCTCCTTTACAATATTCTTTAGCTAATTTAATCATATTAGGAGTTAAATCAATGCCAAATCCTTTAGCTCCTCTTTTTACATATTCTTTCAAATGAATCCCTGGACCACAAGCAGCATCTAATAATTTTTTATTTTTCAGATTTTTTTGGACTAATTTGAACATAGTTGGTTGTTCAATTTCACGGTTATAAATTCCAGTATCTACATTTGCTTGTGTTCTGCTGATTAAGAAATCTTTGGCTGCTTCATTATAAGCTTTTTTTAATTGTTTTTTAGTCATTAAGATTTATGAAGTATCTTATTATATTAAATATTTTGGTATATTTAAACAAAACATATATAAATTATCTTAATATCTGGATTTCTCATGGACATACAAAAAAGAATAGAATTAATAAAAAGAAATACTGAAGAGCTATTAATTGAAGAAGATTTAAAGGAATTATTGAAAAATTCTAAAATTAACCATTATATTGGTTTTGAGATATCTGGAAAAATTCATTTAGGCTCAGGATTAATGTGTATGTCTAAAGTAAAAGATTTTATGGATGCTGGAATAAATTGTTCTATATTTTTAGCAGATTGGCATAGTTGGATTAATGATAAATTAGGTGGAGATAGAGAAACTATTAAGTCAGTAGCTGGAGGTTATTTTAAGGAAGGATTAAAGGCCAGTTTAAAATGTTTAGGTGGGAATCCTGACAAGTTAAAATTTGTTTTGGGTTCTGATTTATATCATAATAATGATGATTATTGGGCTACTATGATTGATGTTAGTAAAAACACAACTATGGGAAGAATGCAAAGAAGTATTACAATTATGGGTAGAAAAGAAGGCGAAGGTGTAGATTTTGCTAAAATGATTTATCCCCCAATGCAAGTAGCAGATATTTTTATTCAGCAAATACATTTGGCACATGCAGGATTAGATCAAAGAAAAGCTCAAGTTATTGCAAGAGATGTAGCGCTTAAAATGAAAATAAGTCCATTAAAAGATGATAAAGGCAATATAATTAAACCTATTGCTGTACATCATCATTTATTACTTGGATTAGGAAAACCTCCTGTTTGGCCGATACCTAAAGAAGATATTCAAGAGTTATGGTCTAGCTTGAAGATGAGCAAATCAAAACCTGATACTTGTATTTTTATTCATGATGAGCCTGATGAAATAAGGCGTAAAATTAGAAAAGCTTTCTGTCCTGAAGGCGATGTTGAATTTAATCCTGTTTTGGATTGGGCAAAATATCTTATTTTTAGAGAAGAAGGTTCTAAACTTAAAATTGAAAGATCTGAAAAATTTGGGGGTAATATAATCTTTGAGACTTATGTTCAAGTTGAAAAAGCGTTTTTAAATAAAGAATTGCATCCCATGGATTTAAAAAATGGAGTTGCGGAAAGTGTTGTTAACTTATTAGCTCCTGCAAGAGAACATTTTGCACAGCCTAAAGTAAAAAAAATGTTAGAAGAGTTAGAGAAGTTACTTATCACAAGATAATTTTTTACATCACTTAAAAGATTATTTTTAATTGAAAAAAAGACATAAAAAGATAATTTCCTTTCTTTTGATCCTAAAAAATTAATAGGGAAGCTTTATAAAGAGTGCACTAATATTAAAATTTAAACATAGATATTAAATCTGTGTTGTAATCACGGAGTGTGAAAAACAATGGATAATAGGCGAAGCGGTTCCAGAGGAGACCAAGGCTCAAGAGATAGGAGAGGCGGTTTCAGGGGAGACCAAGGCCCAAGGGAAATGCATAAAGCAGTTTGTGCCGATTGTGGAAATGAATGTGAAGTACCATTTAAACCATCAAAAGACAGACCTGTTTATTGTAGAGACTGTTATGGAAAACATAAGAAGTTCTAAGTGTTTAGGTATTAATAGTTTCTAAAAAATAAATTTTTTTTATTTTATTTTTTAATTGTAATTATAAAGTTTTACACTCGTTAACATGAGAATTTATATAACTAAAATTTACTTTTCAGTTTCCATTTTTTCAAGTTACACTAAATTTCTTGTGGTTGTCATAAGAGCTTATAATTTTTAGAAATAATTCAAACTCTCCTTTTTTAATTCATGACTTTCCTAGTAATAGAAAATATTTATATAATTCTTTATTTGTATATAAGTCATGGTGATTGAAAATACCCTTTTATTATTATTATTTGTTTTAGCTCTTGGATTAATTATCCCTGAACTATTTAAGAGATTCAGGATACCTCTTTTAACACTAATTATTTTAGCGGGAGCTATAACTGGCCCTCATGGTTTAAATTATGTAAAACCAGATGATACAATTAATTTTTTTGGTTTTTTAGGGATGGCATTTCTTATGTTTATGACTGGTTTAGAAACAGATATTACGCGACTATCTAAATCAAAAAATAAGATAGTAATAATGGCCTTGCTTAATGCTTTGATTCCTTTTTGTGTTGGTTTGATTATAACTAAGCTATTTGGTTATTCTTGGATAGTTAGTATCCTTATAGGAATTGTTTTTATTTCGTCTTCTGTTGCAATTATAATCTCTTCATTAAAAGAAAATAAATCTATAAGTCAAGATGTTGCACAACTTATTTTGTCTGCAGTCATAGTTGCCGACATTGTGAGTCTCATTGCTTTGGGATTTATATTTCAAACTACGTCTAAGGTAACATCTCTTCCATTACCAGTATATTTTATTATTCTAATTGCTTCTATCCTTGCACTATTTCGTATTGTCCCTATTATTTCAAAAAAGATTATACAAAAAAAACTTTCAGAAGACAAAGGATATGAAAGACAATTACGTTTTGTTATTATTATCTTAGTAGGAGTTATAATCTATTTTTCTTTTTTGGGTGCACATCCTATTCTTGCATCTTTTCTAGCAGGATTATCGCTTTCTGGAGCAATTTTTTATAATAAATCAAAAATTTTAAATTCTAAATTACACACAATGGGTTATGGTTTATTTATCCCAGTTTTCTTTTTTGTTATTGGGATGGAAATGGATATTTCTTTACTTAAAGAATTTGACCTAAGGAATATAATGATGATTTCGCTTATATTAGGACTTATTATCTCAAAATTTGTTAGCGGTTATCTTGCAGGCAGGATTGTCAAATTATCTAAAAAAAATTCAATGTTATTTGGTTCGATATCTATAACTCAATTAACAACTACTTTAGCAGTTACTTACGCTGCTTCCTCCATAGGGCTATTAGATTCGGTTTTAGTAACATCAATTGTCCTTTTATCAATAATTACTACTTTAATTGGACCTATTTTGACTTCTTATATAAGCCACTTAGACTAAAATAAATTTTAAACTAAGGGATTATGAACTTTATTTTCTTCTTCACTTATAAGTATTAACTATGCCCCTTTATAGTTTCCGGAAGATGAAGCTTAAGAAAAAAAGTGTGGCCAAAGATCATAAGCAAACAGAATTACTGCTATAAAAATAAGGATTATTATTGTCATATCTAATATAACTTCGTTTTTGCTTCTTATTGATTCAAGAAGTATGTTTGAATTGTTCTGGATAAAATTTAATTTATATTCAACAGTATCAAATCTTTCTTTAATTTCAAAAAGCTCATATAAACTATTAAATAACCAGTCTAAATTTTCTTTTTCCCATGTTATTGCTGGTTTTTCCAATAATGAAAGTTTGGAAATCATACCTTCTATAATAGAATTATTTGCACCAATTATTTTTAGCAATTCCTTGCTCTTAATTTTTAATTTTCCGTTGGTTTTTAATTGATAGTTAAGTTTTGAGAATTTTTCCATCATATTGTCTACCTGTACTTCATAATTATCTAAAGCTACAGAACGAGAAATAATCCATGTAAGAATCATAATGCTATCCAAACTAACTTTTCTTAAATAAACTTTCTTGAATTCAACTATTTCTTTATTACTTTTAATGATTACAAAATCTTCTTCATAAGCCTCCCTAACCTTTTCCTTTACTATTTTTATTTCTTTTTCTTTTAAAAATTCAATTATATCCCCTATTTCAGAATGGTTCATATTAAAAAATACAATAACTCCAAATGAATTAAGGAAAAAAAATTTATTTTTACCAAATTGGAAAATCAGCCTCTTCTTCTCTTTATGAATTAATTTATATTGCCTTATATTTTCAAGAAGATTTAGTGGCAATTTAGATGCTATATAAACTGCATTAAGATTATACTTTTCCATTATTTAAATAACATTTTTTGATTTTATAAATTTTTGCTAAATGTAGTTTACAACAAAGGTTATGTTATAATTTATATAACTAAAATTTTTAGTTTTCATTTTTTTGCGTTGCTTTAAATTATTGCCCTTAAGGGATATAACAACGTCCATGTTCAATAATTTTAGAACCCTGTAATAGTAATTGTAAAAAATAATCAGATTGTTAAAAAAATTCTTTAAAGAAAGCCGCTAACTAAACCCAGACAAAACTATCGATAACATTCTTTCCATTCATTAAAATTTTCGACAACTTAAGGTTTTTACTGTTCTCGGTTTTGCAGTGAAATTTTTAGAACAAAAATAGTGTATTGTTGCTTTACTCATACGCATAACACCCTTTAATTTCAAATAAAAGGTAAACTTTAATAATTCTATTAAATTTTTTAATTTATATGGGAAAATATACTGAAGAAAGACCTTGGGGAAAATTTGAACAATTTTGCTGCAATGAAGCAGTTACTGTAAAAATCATCACTGTAAAACCTAATTCAAAATTAAGTTTACAATATCATAATTATAGGGATGAATTCTGGAAGGTTATTGAAGGTACTGGCCAGATTGTTCTAGGAGATCAAACGATTGATGTTAAAGTTGGCGATGAATTCATTATTTCAAAAAAAATTAGCCACAGAATTATAACTACAGGAACTGTTCTGAAAGTAATGGAAATCTCTTTTGGCAAATTTGATGAAAAAGATATAGTAAGATTAGAGGATGAATATAAAAGAAAATAAGTTTTCCTTTGATTAACTTTACTGATGTCTTCTACTTTGCTATGTAACTGCTGTGCTCTCACTTCGTTCTGAAAAAACTATTTATCTATTACATTAGAAATACAGCTACTAATTATCCAAACATCTTAAGGTGTTCAGTACTATCTTCTTCACAGACTTTTACTTTGGCTACAGCTTGTAAAAAGTCGCCATGGTTTACTTCTGTTCTCTTATCTCTAATAGCAAAATAACCAGCTTCAGTGCAAACTAACCTAATATCTGCGCCTGAAAAGCCTGTCATTAGTTCAACTAAACGTTTAGAATTAACTTTTTTTAAGTTCATGCCATTAGTATGAATCTTGAAAATTTCAGTCCTAGCTTTTGGTCCTGGTGGTCCAATCTCTACTAACCTGTCTAACCGGCCAGGTCTTATTAATGCTTGATCTAATATATCGAACCTATTTGTAGCTCCAATAATTTTTACTCCGTCGAGACTTTTGAAACCATCCACTTCTGCTAAAAGTTGCATAAAAGTTCTTTGAACTTCTCTTTCTGCTGATGTTCCAGATTCTATTCTATGAGAAGCTATTGTATCTATTTCATCTATAAAAATAATGGATGGAGCATTTTCTCTGGCCATTTCAAAAACTTCCTTGACAAGTTTTGAACCTTCACCGATAAATTTTTGCACTAATTCAGAACCTACTAGTTCAATAAAGGTTGCTTTAGTGCTTTTTGCCAAAGCTTTTGCTAACAATGTTTTACCACATCCTGGCGGTCCATAAAGCAATACGCCTTTTGGCGGTTGAATACCTATTTTCTTGAATAATCCTGGTTTTTTTAACGGCAATTCTACAACTTCTTTCAATTCTTGTATTTCTGACCATAAGCCGCCAATTTCTGACCACTTTATGTCTGGTTTTTTGGATATCCTAAAACTTTCTGGAGCAAAGTTCTTAATATTATTGTCCAGTTTTCTAACTATGGATAATGAACGTTGTTCAGCAAGAACATGGTCCCTTTCTCTTATTTGACCTTCTAGTTCTGGAAGGATATTAACCAAGAAAGTGCTGTTATTTGCTAGTTTTACAATTGCTTTATTATCTATGATTTTTTTAACTTCACAAACAACTAATGGTGGTTGCTTGAATCTTTCCAATTCTGCCTCTGCTTGTGCTAATGCTAACCTTAATTTAATTAATTCACCATTATTCAAGTCAATACTATCACAAGTTTCCAATTTCACACCTCTAATCCTATGAATCTATGAAAACAGCTTGTTCATTATAAACTTATTGCTTATTTTCAATAATATTATTGGGTTTTTCTGAAAATCTGTTATTCTTTCGTAAATATTTGGGTCTAAATTATAAACTTTTAATTTATATTTTTGTTATGGATGAAAAACAAATGTTTTATTTGGCATTGGCTTGTACTATTGTAGGTATAATTGTTTTATATTTTGTTTCTTTAGTTACTGGATTTGTTTTAGTAAAGGATATTAATTTGGATATGATAGATTCTAAGGTAAAAGTTAAAGGTTTTTTAATTGATTTAAATGAAAAAGAAAATGTTTTTTTGTTTAAGTTAAAAGATTCTAATTCTACTATTGATGTTGTTTATTTCAAGTCTGGTTATTTTAACAAAGAAGATTCTTTTAGCTCTTATGTTGAAGTTAGGGGCTTGGTTAAGGAATGGAATAATGGTTTAGAGATTGTAGCAGATGAAGTTTTAAATATTAATTAGTTAATGTAATATTATGGATTATGAAGAACAGTTGATTTTAGAAGAGAAAGAAAGCCCTGTTAGGAAAATTATCATATTTATTTTATCTATACTTTTGATTTTAATGTTTCTTTCTTATATTGTTATAAGTTTTGGTGTGGGTGATATTATTGGCGGCTGGGCTGAAAGCTCTTTGATTGAAGGTAATTCTGTAGAGTTCAATAATGGCTTGATTGTTTTTAGTGATTTGGTGTTGGAAGGTTTGAATGAAATTTATTCTAATAATAAAAATTATGAGTTTAAGGTTTGTTTAGGTGGAAGTTTAGTGGATAATGTTTATTCTATTGATGAGATTGTTTATCCTAGGATGTATTCACAAAAATATAATTTAGTGGTTGCAGAGCCTTGTCCTTTAGAAAGTTTGATTGATTTGCATAGTCATCCTTTGGATAGGTGTATAGCTTCACAAACAGATATGGAAAACTTTTCTGTTTTGAAGTTGAAAAATCCAGATGCTTTGATGGTTATTATGTGTCAAGAGAATAGGATTAATGTTTATAGCTGATTATTTCTTTTTTGCATAAACTATTGCTAAACTCATTATTGGTATTATTAAATATCTTATACCTATCTCGCCAAAATAACTTCCTAGGCTCATGCCCCAAATAGGGATTAATAATAAGGGCAATAGTATAATTAAATCAAGGACAATGTTTATACTAAACCAAATTGCTCCAATCACTATACCTTCAGTTAAGAGATGTTTGTTAATTTTTTTGAAGTATAAAGATAATAAGGCTCCGTAAACTATGGCTGCAACAACTATTCTGAAAGATTTGAATAAAATTAATGTAGAAAATGGTTGTATGCCTCTTGAATAAAATATTGAAGCTAAAATAAATGGTATTAACCAACTTAGGAAACCGAACAATCCAATCTTTAAATTCTTCTTCATTATTTTAATTAACCTTTTGAAAGTTTATAAAGATTTTGAAAAGTTATAGTTAAGTTTATAATTATTGTTTAATCATTAATCCTATGAAAGTATTATTCATTTGTAATCAAAACATGCATCGTAGTAAAACTGCGCAAGAATTGTTTAAAGATAAGTTTGAGACTAAGTCTGCAGGATTGTATAATAATTTAGTTACCAAATATCAATTAGATTGGGCAGATGTTGTTATGGTGATGGATGATGGGCAACGGAGCGAGATTGCTAAACGTTTTCCTAAGCAATATATGAAAAAAAGGATTTTATCTTTAGGTATTTCTGATATTTATAAATATAATCAACCTGAATTAGTTTGTATTTTGCAGAATAAAGTTAATGAATTATTGTGAATACTCCAAGAATTTTTCAACATATTTCATGGCAATTTCTTCACTATGTATTATTAATAAGTTTTCATCATTATTTTCAGAACCGTTTTTTGTAGGGTTCCAACTACCAGTTATAACAGTTTTATTATCAATAACAAAAACCTTATTGTGCATAACTCCTTTAGTGTAAAGCTCAACATCTAAATCTTTAAACAGAGGATAAACAGACCATTTGCTATTTTGAGCACTTTCTAATAAACCATGTACATTTTTGCTTAACAAAATATTAGCTATTTCATGATTTGTAAAGCTAAAGATAAAAAAGTAAACACTTTCTTCTGAAGCTGCTAAAATTTCTTTAACTTTTTCATCACATTTATCATCAGGACAAAAATAGTTTTCAATCAAAACATCATCAACATAAACCTTAGAATATTTTACTTTAGCACCTTTACTAAACTTATAATCATATAATTCATTAAACTCATCCAAATAATTCTTAGCTAAATGTTCAGATTCAATAATAACAATATTATTTTTATAATTTAAGCCATTAGGATTATAACTGCCAGTAAAAACAATAGATTCATCAATAATACAGAATTTGTTATGCATCAACCCCTTATGATATTTAATTTCTTTATTGAATACAAACCTTTTCTTAACATTACTTTCTTCAATAGCTTTAATAATCTTGTCTGAGCTTAAACTGTAGAAAGCGCAATCTATGCTTTCATTAGCTGAAGCTATTAATTTAGCTACTTGAGATTCACAGTCATCTTCAGGGCAAAAATTAATGTTTATGCTACCTTTATCGTAAACTGCACTAGAACAGCCGTTTAATAGCAAAATAACCAATATTAACCATTTCATGAAGCTCCAAAAGCAGAGCAAGTATTTAATTTCTCATCCGGTTTTGTGAACATATTTTCGATAATTGCAGTAGATTGCAAAGTAAATTAAGTAAATGGTTTGTAGCGACTACTGGGCATTTTATAATCATCACAACTCTTAAGTAATAAAAATGGGAACATTTATATATATATGTGTGGTGAATTAAATAATAGTAATCAAGGAAATATTAGTAAGATTTATTGAAAAATGGAAACAAAAAAGATTCCTAATCATGAAAGCATAGGGGAATATTCACTTTTTGTTAGGGACTTTGATGAAAAATCTTCTTCGGAGCTGAATAAAATCTTAGATGCTAATTCAAATATAACAAAAGTTTTTATTGAAAGTGACAATCAATTTCAAAATATGCGTACAAATACACAAATTAATGGTGTTTTACCATCAGAGTTTTCTAAACAAATGGGTAAAGTTAAGATTCCTAATTGGGTTTCCAATTCTAGTAATCTAGAGAAGATTTTAGATGGCCATTATCAAAGTATTTCTCCCGTTACTGTTGAATTTGTACCTACATTGAACTGTAACTATCGTTGCACACAATGTGCCTATGCCGAACCAAAGAAAGAACTAGGTGTTTGGAACAAGAATGATGTTAAGGATAGCAGATTGCATATGAGTGAAAGTGTTATGAGGGTTGCACTAGATGGCTTAGCTAAAGGCGGTGTAGAGAATATTCTATTTACTGGTGGAGGAGAACCACTGATGAATCCTTTGACAATTGATGCTATGGAGCATGCAAAAGATAATGGTAGCATTGTAGCATTATATACTAATGGGAGATTGTTGACTGATAGTAATATAGAAAGGATATTAGCAACTAATCCGTTGTTTATTAGGATTAGTGTTTATGGTGGTAATCAAGAAACTGTTGCAAATTATACAAATACTACTGATTCAAAATCATTCCAGAAAGTAATTGCAAACGTAGCAGCAATGGCTAAACAAAAAAAGCTGGCAGATAGCGATATGAACTTAAGTTTGTCCTATTTAGTTCATCCAACAACTGCTGTTAGTATAGAAGAATTTGTCAAAGCTATACTCTCAATGGAAGATGTGAATCAATTAAATTATATTCGTTTTACTCCATCTGTTGATTATAATCATGGAAAACAACATGATCAAGCATATATGGAACAAGTTTTTAGAAATATTGAAGAAAAAGTTAAACCTCTGTTTGAAGATATACCTGTTAAAATTAAGTTATATTATCACAGACTTGATGACCTTAATCAAGAAAAATCTTATTCACAATGTAGGGGTTCTGGTTGGTTTGGAGAGGTTGGACCAAATGGAGAATTATATTTATGTTGCGAAAAACTTTTTATGCCTGAATATGTAATTGGAGATTTAAGAACACAATCATTAGAGGAGGTTTGGTCTAGTCAGAGGAGAGAATCTGTATTGGCAAGAGTAAATGAGGAAAATTGTAATGTTTGTCCTACTTTATGTAAACCACATGAATTAAATAAGATTTTTGATTCAGTTGAATTAATGAGACATCAAGGGAAGATATATGAGGTCAGGCAATGGTCAGAAGACTTGTTGCAGAATGGTAGAGATTGCGGTTATTGTGCCGGAAAGCTGGATAATTTTCAAAGTTAAAAATGGTAGACAAATCAAAACAAGGAATTGAAATAGAAGGAGATTATGTTTACAAGGAACATGGTTCTTTAGCTGAAGCAGAGTTAGAAAGGGATGTTGCTTCAATGTATTCTAATAATGCTTTAATTCCAATAAGGACTGCTGAATATGGTAATCCTGTTAAAAGAAGGGGTACTATCTATTTACCTATGAAAAAGATAGAAGGAAAAAGTTTAATGGGTAACACAGATTCTTCATTAAGATCTTTGTTGGTGAGAGATTTGGCTTTGTTTCATACTATGTTTGCACAAGAACCCAATGCTAATGGTTCAAGTGTAATTTATAGAGATGCTATTAATTCAAATTATTTGATGGATGATGAAGGATTAGTTCACATAGATTTTTCTTCGTCTAACAAACTTGTTCATAGTTTTGATGATTTAGCATTACTAATACATCCTTTGTGGGGTGAATCTACTGAAACAGAGCGTAAAGAATTAGTTAAGGAATATTTAGAGCATAGGGCTAGATTTGATGCTTCAAAATTATCTGGTATTAAAAGGATTTCAGCTGAACAAATTGTTAACCTTACACCTGAAGAAAGAAGAATAAGCTATCAAGAATCAATCGCTAATATGGAATCACAAGGGATAGATGCAGGAGATTTAGCACAGGCGATTGATTATGTAGATTTTGAAAACTTAGTTGCAAATGAT
>JAHIMK010000014.1 GCA_018896675.1 Nanobdellota archaeon | reverse complement strand
GGGCTTACCAAAAACTTAAAGAGTGTTCATAAACAACTTAAAGGTAGCGAGAGCTACTGCTAAAACTCTGAATCATGCCACACAGCACTTTTAAAAAGAAATATTTAAATAGCAATAAATAACCTTTAAATACAATATCTTGGGGATATTATTTAAGAGGTGCTATAAATGAAAAATAAATTATTTAATTTAATATTAGTCATGTTAATTGCTAGTCTTTTTGCTTACTTTGTATATGCTGCAGTTGATTCTGTCTCATTAGACAGTCCGGAGGATAACTATTGGTCAAATTCAGCGAACGTAAGCTTTAATTGTACTGCTACAATGAATGATAGTGAAGAAATTCCAGCTAATGTAAGCTTATACATTGGTTTGTCTAGTGCTAATGCTTTAACATGGAATGTTACAAATACTAGTGCTGTTTCTAATGCAACTGCTTACCAATTTGATGTTACTAATATTCCAGATGGAAATTATACTTGGACATGTTATGCAGCTAATGAATCTGGCTCAATTACAACAGCAACCTCTAATAAAACATTATATGTTGATACTACTGTCCCTAATACTATTACATTAAACGCACCTGCAAATAATAATTATTCTAGTGGTAGAAATTTAACTTTTAATTGGACTGTTTCAGATAATTTAGATTTAAATTTATCCTGTAATCTTTCAATTGATGGAACTTTTAATTTAACAGGCGGTTATGGTGTAGCAAATGGTTCAAATGGAGTGGTAATGGTTTATAACATTCCTGATGGAACTCACACGTGGAGTGTAACTTGTTTAGATGAAGCTTTAAATTCAAACACCTCTGCAACAAGGAACTTTACAGTTGATTTAAGTAATCCTTCTGTAACTTTAAGCGTAAGTAATTTAACTTGGTTTAGTTCTGGGACAAGTTTAATCTTAAATGCAACTGTAACAGATAGTTCCTTAAAACAATGTGAATTATACGGAGATTTTAATGGAACATTTAAGTTGAATCAAACGATAAACGGAACTTCTGGGAATAATAATTTTGCAGGAATCAATTTACCTCAAGGAACGTATAAATATAATGTAAAATGTAATGATACATTTAGTAAGAATGCTTCAGCTTCAACTAATAATACATTTTATGTTGATTTAACAAATCCTAGTGCTTCAGTTAGTTTATCTGCAACATCCATATCAACTTATGGTGCAGTGACAATTACTTGCGGTGCTACTGACACACAAGATTCTGCACCAACTAGCGGAGGTCCTTCTGTTTCTTTACCTGATGGGACTGTTTCAGCTGACACTGACGGCACTTTTTCAGATACTGTTGCATCTGGGACTTATACTGCAACATGCACTGCAACTGATGCTTCTGGAAGAACTGCATCAACTTCAAGTACGTTTACAGTTTCAGGTGTTTCAAGTAGTGGCGGTTCTTCAAGTAGTGGTGTTGTAAGCTCTACCAAAGAAACTCATACAGTTACATTAAGTTCTAAGCCTGTGACAATAAAAATATCTAAACCTAATGAAATGGGTATTAACGAGATAGAATTAATTGCTAAAGAAGAAATATCTAATGTCAAATTTTCTGTTGAGAAATTCAGCGGCAAACCAGCTGATGTTGATAAGGCTGATGGCGAAGTATTATATTATCTTAATATAGATGCGCCTATGGCTCAAGGTAAACTTAAGCAAGCCAAGATAAGATTTGATGTTTCAAAGAAATGGATGGATGATAAAAACATTGGTTCTTCTGAAATTGTAATGATGAAGTTCACAGACAAATGGGTTAATTTAAAAACTTCTGAAATTGGCGGAACTGCTGATGCAAAAACTTTTGAAGCTATTACTTCAGGATTTAGCTTTTTTGTAATAACTATTAGGACTCAAGAAGCTGTTGAAGAAGTTGAGGAAGTTCAAAAAGAAACCAAGCCTGCAGTTGTTTCTAAAGAAGCAGTTGATGAAGTAGAAGGAGTAGAAAAAGGAAGTAAAGGATGGTTATTGGTAACTGTTATTATCTTAGCTTTGGTAATGGTTGGAGTTTTGCTTTATAGCAAAAAAGACTGGCTGATGAATTTAATGCCTAGAAAAGATGATGATGGAGTAAATAAGGCTTTGAGAAGAAGAATTAGCAGGAAATTAAAAAAATAAATTCTTTTTTTTCTTTTTTTCAATATAAATCTTTATATACTTAGAATTCTTTATATTCTTAACAAAAGAGGTGGTGAAAATTAAATTGACACATAAATCTTTATTAATTATTGGATCTTTATTAGGCGTGGTAGCAGTAATGGCAGCTATTTTGGTTTTTGCAGTTAATGCAGCACCTTCAGCTCCTACTGAAATGCTTTGTAATGGCGAATCTTGTGGTCAAGATAAGTATTTTATGGATTCTATTGAATTATCTTGTTCTGGAGCTATTGATGATGATGGTGATGATATAACTTATAGTTATGAAGTGCAGTATTTAACTGCTAACGTAGATTGTGGAGATTATTCTTGTATAGACGGTGAAAGTTGTTTTATGGGAGGCTGTGCTTGTGGCGGAAACGGACCAAATTGTGGTATAACTAACAGTATCTGTTGTGGTGTTTTTTGTACAAATATGAATTATGATTCAAGTAATTGCGGTGGTTGCGGCATTGCTTGTAATTTGGATGAAGGCTGTACAAATGGTCAATGTTGTTTCGATAATTGCCCTTCAAATAGCATAACTGTACCATGGCATGTAATTGGAGAATCTTCTTCAAGTTTAACTTGGAGTTTGAGTAATATTCTTGAGCAAGAAGGTGTTCAATTTAGATGCAGAGCAATTGATAGATCTGGAAGCAATCTTTGGACTAAATATTTAGTTATTTCTGCAAATAGTAAAGTTAATATTATTCCTGATGAAGATGGTGATGGTGTTTTTGACTCTGTAGATAGATGTCCAGGAACTATCTTGCCTGAAGTTGTTGAATTGAATCCTAACCATTATGCTGATGTTGATGGGAATGGAATATTTGACACATTAGATAAAGATTCAGGTGAAGCAGTTAATGATGAAAGTTTAACTTTACAAATGACTAAAGGCTGTTCTTGTGCTCAAATTGAAGAACAAATGCCTGGTGAAAGTAAAGGTAAGTTGAAATCCGGCTGTTTGAGAAAAACTGTTGAAGATTGGATTAATTCCTAATCTTTTTTTCTTTTTTTAAAATTCTTTTAATGTTCTTTGCTGTTTAATATTTTTTAATAAATTACTTTGTAAGCTAAACTGTTCTACAGGGATTTGCAATCTTTTTCTTGCATTATTTAATGCTTCTTTTAATGTGTTAAATTTAGAAGCTGGTTTGTTTAGAGCAGATCGCATAACTTCTCTTAAAACTCCTACTCCGCAAGGTGCAAAGTAATCTTCATTAACTTCTCTCAATATTAAAGCAGAAGCCTGCCTTTTTCTTTTTTTTAAATGTTCTGTAACTGCCAAACGCCCTGAATAATATGCACCGCTAACATTATAAGCATACTTCTTTCTGCCATAATAGTTTTCATCATCTTTGCAAAAATAAATTTCTGAATTTTGATTCCAGCAGCTTTCTGGCAGCTTGGCTTCAATAACTTCAAAAGACCATTCTTTTGGAATTAAAATTATTTCATAATGGTTGCCAATATATTCATCATGATAAACTTCTAATTCATTAATCCAAGGATTTCTTTTTATTTCTTCTAACAAGTTTTTAGAAATAATGTCATCAACTGCTGTGGTAGCCCACCTGGTCGGAACTAATTTTCTTTGTTTTTTTATTCCTAACAATCCAGCGGACAAAAGTTTTATCATAGAAGTTACAGAGGTATTCTTTTCATGTAAAGTATTAATTGAGTTTGTAGCATCTAATTCATAATCAGAAACAACATAATCTACTTTTTTTTCAATCTTAGGATTTTCTTGCAATGTTGCTTTCAATAAAGGGGCTGGGTTACCTATGGGTGCAGTCCGATTATTTACTTCAAAAGATAATTTGGGTTTTTTTGCCAAAATAAATTCTATATCGCATGGTTTGTAAGCCATTGAAACTTCCTGCATTGTTTCTAATAGTTTGTTTGATTTTTTTATGTTGCTAACAAATCTAGAATAAATCATTGAACCTCTATTCTTTAAAATATTATTTATTGGTAATCTTTCTTCAAACCAAGATTCAGGTGAAGATAATTTGTTTGCATTTTCATCATGTTGAGCTGGAGCTAATATTCCTGTAAATACGTTCGGATAATTATATTGTCCTACAAATAAGTCTGGTGGAGAGCTTCCAGAGAAATTCAAGCTAATTTTTGGCATTGAGTTCTTAAATTTTTGCAATAAAGGACAGAATTGTTTATTACAACTAAATGGGCTCCTTACATTTCCTTTGCATCTTACACAGTCCATATTCAGCTAGTAATTCTTTAGTTTAATAAAAAGCTTGTGTTAAATTTAAGGGTTGCCTTGTTTTTGTTTAAGTTGTTTTCAAGAGATTTAAAAAGATTAAGAGGTAAAATTCTGTAACCTTTAGGCAGAGTTATTTACTGTAATGATTTTAATCTTTTTGAGAGTTCATTGTCAATTGTTACTAAGGGTTATTCTATTAAACTTATGTATTTAAAATGAACAAATTTGTGCATTATTAATGAAAAGATTTATATATTAGTAATGCACACTATATTCTTATGATTCTGAAAGAAACATTAAGGAAAGTTGTAAGGCTACAAAAAGAAGAGCTGAAAGAAAAAGAGTTAGGTGTAATTAGGGAAGGGTTGGAAGAGATTGATATCAAATTACCTTATGCAATAATATTATCTGGAATAAGAAGATGCGGGAAGAGCACATTATTAAGGCAATTAATGAATTCAATTAAAAATTACAATTATTTTAATTTTGAAGATTCAAGAGCAGTTAAATTTGAGATTTCAGACTCTGAAAAGTTGATGGATGTTTTTGAAGAAGAAAACGGCAAATGTGACTATTATTTCTTTGATGAAATACAGAATGTAAGCCAATGGGAAAAGATGGTGAGGAACCTTTTGGATTTTGGAAAAAAATGCATAATTACAGGATCAAATGCCTCATTACTGAGCAAAGAATTAGGGACAAGGCTTACAGGTCGTCATTTAACGTATGAATTATTCCCTTTTACTTATAATGAAATGCTCAAATTGAAAAAACTAAATCCTTCTTTAAAATCCTTTGAAAAATATTTTATAATGGGTGGATTTCCGGATTTCCTTAAATTTGAAAAGACCGAAATGTTGCAAGAGCTTTTTGATGATATACTTAACAGGGACATAATTATAAGGCATAAACTGAAAGAAGCCAAGATAATAAAAGATTTAGGAGTATTCCTTCTTAGCAATGTTGGAAAGGAATTTTCATATAATCGTATAGCTCAGTTGTTTAATATAGGGTCTACAAATACGGTGTCTTCATATATATGGTATTTTGAAGAAAGTTATCTTTTTTTTACAGTGCCAAAGTTTGATTATTCATATAAGAAGCAATTGGTAAACCCTAAAAAAATATATTCAATTGATGTTGGCTTGGCAAAAGCTAATTCTGCATCATTTTCAGAAGACAGAGGCAGGATACTTGAAAACTTAGTATTCTTAAGGCTAAGGAGAGATTATAAGGGAATATTCTACTTTAAGGGGAAAAAAGAATGCGATTTTATTGTCAAGGATAAAGGCAAAGCCAAAGAAGCAATACAGGTCTGCTATGAACTGAATGAAGATAATCAGGAAAGGGAATTAGGGGGTTTAAAAGAAGCGATGCAGGAATTAAAGTTAAAAAAAGGAAATATTATAACATTCAACCAAGAGGATAAACTTGATGGCATAAATATCATTCCTTTCTGGAAATGGGTGGCTAAGTAAGGAAATTGTTGGTATATGTAACTTCCTCTCACAGCTAAAGTAGCAGGTTTTCTTGCCATGAAGTGAAGCCTCCCAATCACAGCAAGCTGTGGGGCATCCATTAGATTGAATGCAAAGAGAGTTCTTGGTTCATTGACGAAAGCAACCTTTCATCTCCCAAAGCGTTACTTACCGCACTTCCTGCGGTAGCGCCGTTTAAG
>JAHIMK010000117.1 GCA_018896675.1 Nanobdellota archaeon | reverse complement strand
GTTTCTCAAGCCGGAGAGTACCCCTATGCCCGCCGAGCTGCAAGCCCATGACCACGGGTCGGGTCGCAGGAGTGCGATGTGGAGGACGGTCTCGGCGCTGATCGTCCTGGCCGTGTTGGTGGCGGTTGTCTTATGGCAGGCGGTGGCACGCGGGCTCTTTTCTCTACCTGCGCAACAGGGGGATAATACCTCTGCCGCAACGCTGACCGTACTATCCGCCGCGCCATCTGTGCCGACTGGCAGCGCTAACCCCATCCTGACCCCGACAGTTGTCGCTACACCACTCTCGCCGACGCCAACTTTCACCCCAACGCAGATCGCCTCGCCTACCCCTACAACCCAACCCGTGCTGAACCTGGCCCTGGAAGTGCCGATCGGCCTCCATCAGCGGTTCATGATCCATCGGGTCATGGAGGGTGAAAGCCTGGAATTGTTTGCAAGAAGGTACGCGACGACCATCGAGGCGATCCAGGCAGTCAACTATTACCTGCCTTCCCCACTGTTGGTGAATTGGACCGTGGTCATTCCGCTGGAAAGCATAGACGTCCAGGGATTACCTGCATTTCAACCTTACATGGTCGTGGCTAGTATGACGGTAGAAGAGTTTGCCCAGAGTATGTCGGTAGATGTATCCACCCTTAGTTACTACAATGGTTTGACGGCCACCTATCAACTTTCGCCTGGGGATTGGCTGTTGATCCCCCGGTAGAAAGTCAAACAATAGTTCGATTCGAACCTCCCTGTCGCTGACATGCCCTCTGTTTTATTCGTCTGCACTGGCAACCAATTCCGTTCCCCGATTGCCGCGGCCGCCTTTATTAAAAAACTAAATGACAAGGGCAGCGCGGCAGGCTGGCGTGTGGACAGCGCCGGGACGTGGACGGCCACAGGGCAACCGCCCCTCCCGGAGGCAATCCAGGCCGCGACTTTATGCGGGTTATCACTAGAAGGGCATACGACTCGCTTAGTTGAGGCTTCTATCCTCTCGCCTTCTGATTTGATCCTGGTCATGGAGAGCGGGCAAAAGGAAGCCATCTTGAGTGAATTCCCGAACTTGCATGGGAGAGTATTCCTACTCTCGGAAGTTGTAGAGGGGGTGACGTACGACATCTCGGATCCGCTGGCAAGTGGTGAAAATTCGTCTGATGAAATTGCCAGAGAGGTGCGCAATTTGGTTTGTAAGGGCTTTAATAAAATCTGTGAATTAGCCCGCCATCTACATACACAGATGGGCGACTCCTCACTCTTATAGCACAACCGGGAACATTGCATTTTTTATGAAGCCATCCAGTAGTCACATCAACGAATTAAAGAAGATCTTGGAGCACAGCCTCACTCCAGATCATCTTGATGGCCATCCGTGGGTGAGGAGCCTGGTGGTGCGCCAGAGAGTCCAAGAAGACGCCAGCTTGAGGGAGAAAAGCTCCGGCTATTGCCTGGTCCAGAGCTTGAGCGCGCTCTTCAGGCAGATGATGCCGAGCACGCCGCCCAGGCAGGGGAAAAGGCTGGATACGCGCTGGTGCCAGTTTGGGATGTTGGCGGCCGAATATTTTGCGCCTCTCGAGTATGGGATGGCTTATCCAAGCTCCTCGCGGGATGCCTGGGGGCGAATGGATATGTCCATTGCCTTGTTCGTCTTTGGTAAATCGGCTTATGAGTCTGCCTCAGACGCCGAGCTAATCCGCTACCGCTTGTTCGATGATGAAGAAGAACCGACTCCTGCAAGCACGTTGAGCAACTGGCACACGAAAGGACTAGAACGCCTGGCAGAGCTATTTCTCAACACTGAGCAGTACTTGAGCCAGCAACTGTCACAGCCCTCCATTGTGTTGGAGCCTTCTCTGGCGAGTCTTTCCGAAGAACCCGCCGAAAAGCTTTCTCACCACCCTGGCGGGTCTGGCCTGCGCCGTCTTATCGCGCCCTACCTGCGTTATGTGCGCCTGGCCTTGATCGTACTCGCTTTGCTTGCAGTGACCTGGCTGGGGATCAAGGGCTTGCGCATCTACCAGGGAGTGCGCGCCGTGCGGGAAGACCTGGCGCAAGTCCAGAGTCTGGCCGCCGGGCAGTTGAGCCTGGATATGGTTGAAAAGGTGGGGCCATTGCTAGCCAAATCCCGGCGGGATGTGGCCGGGCTGCGCGCCGAGGCCGGCCCCTTCTTGTGGATTGGAAAAGGCTTTGGCTGGCTGCCCGTCTACGGCGGCGACCTGTCCTCTGCGGG
>JAHIMK010000120.1 GCA_018896675.1 Nanobdellota archaeon | reverse complement strand
AATTGAACATCGGGGAGAAGGGAAGTTTTTTATTCAGAGTGGAGCAAAAAGCGACCTCGTGAGTTTTAATTTTTATTTCAGGGTGGGGGAGAACTGTGGGACGACCAATGTATTAGAGAGATAAGCCCCCTTTTTGTTTCTTTTTTTCTAAAAAAGAAGGGGGGAATTTCCATTATATCTAAAGAATAAAACATTGCATTTATAACAATAATAATTGAAATTTTGAGTTCTAAATCCATATTTCCTTGTTGCCCAGATGTGCAACATAGAAAGATTTAAAAAGAACCGAGTAAATCTATTTATCATGCCTGATGAAAAAATTGCCAGAGCAATAAAAGCAAAAGTAAGAAGAGAAATATTGCAGATACTTTGTCAAAAGGAAAAAATACCTGTTCATGAAATAGCAAATAAATTGAACATAACAGAGTCTTCTGCATCCAAACATTTGAAATTATTGTATGATTTAGGTTTTGTAAATTTTGAAGAAAAACATCCTGAAAAATTTTATTTTCTAAAAATAAAAGAAATTAGAGAGTTATTTCAAGTTTATAATAAAATTATTAAAAAATTAAGAGGTGAATGAAAATGTTAATAAAATATCAACAACTACTTAAAGCACTTAATGAAAAACAAAAGGCCTATGTAAATTTAGACTTGCCTGACCCAAAAAATGGCGAGTATCTTCTTACAGTCTTTCATTTAGTTCCAAACGAAAAATTAAATATTTTACAAGCAGCTACAGAAGTTGCAGCAGAATCATCTACGGGAACAACTTTTAAGGTGCAGACAGAAACCTCTTTTTCCCGAGAAATGAATGCTCTTGTTTATCAACTTGATTTAAAAAAGAATCTTGTGTGGATTGCTTATCCTTGGAGGCTTTTTGACAGAGGAGGAAATGTGCAGAATATTTTGACATATATTGTTGGAAATGTTTTAGGAATGAAAAAAATAAATGCCTTAAAATTATTGGATGTGTGGTTTCCACCTGCAATGCTTGAGCAATATGATGGTCCAAGTTATACGATTGATAACATGAGAAAATATTTGGATGTATATGACAGGCCTATTCTCGGAACTATTGTAAAGCCAAAAATGGGGTTAACATCTGCGGAGTATGCAGAAGTGGCTTATGATTTCTGGGCAGGGGGTGGAGATTTTGTTAAAAATGATGAACCCCAAGCAAACCAGGATTTTTGTCCATATGACAAAATGGTCAAGTATGTAAGAAGGGCAATGGATAAAGCTGTCAAAGAAACAGGAAAAAAGAAAGTTCACTCTTTTAATGTTTCAGCAGCTGATTTTGATACTATGATTAAAAGATGTGAAATGATTAGAAATGCTGGTTTTGAACCAGGAAGCTATGCGTTCTTGATTGATGGAATTACTGCTGGTTGGATGGCGGTGCAAACTCTCAGAAGAAAATATCCAGATGTATTTATTCATTTTCATAGAGCTGCTCACGGAGCTTTTACTCGTCCTGAAAATCCAATGGGATTCACAGTTTTGGTCCTGTCTAAATTTGCAAGATTAGCTGGAGTCTCAGGAATTCACACTGGAACAGCTGGTGTTGGAAAAATGTCTGGAAAGCCAGAAGAAGATGTTGTAGCTGCTCATAATATTTTAAGTTACATAGCAAAAGGACATTTTTTTGAGCAGAGTTGGGGAAAGATTCCTGAAAAAGATGAAGATGCCTCTAAGCTCGTTCATGAAGATGCAATCCACCATCTTATTTTAGAAGATGACAGCTGGAGAGGAATGAAAAAATGCTGTCCTATTATCTCTGGAGGATTAAATCCAATGTTATTGAAACCATTTATTGATATAATGAATAATACTGATTTTATTACAACAATGGGGGCAGGTGTTCATGCTCATCCAAGAGGGACTAAAGCTGGTGCAACTGCATTGGTTCAGGCATGTGAAGCTTATCTTAAAAAAATAGATATTCAAAAATATGCCAAAGACCATCCTGAATTAGCTGAAGCAATCAAATTTTTCTCAAAAAAACCAAAGGAAGTGGAAGTAGCTGAGGAAACTGAAAAAAGTTGAAGGAGGTGAAAAATATGAAATGCCCAAACTGTGAAACTGTTGATTTGTCGATAAGCGAAAGAAAAAATATAGAAATAGATTTTTGTCCTAAGTGTAGAGGAGTCTGGCTCGATAAAGGCGAGCTCGATAAAATGATTGAATTATCTACTGAATCTTCTAATAAAGAACATACCCCAAGAGAACATCATAAAGAATATAAGGAAGACAATTATTACAAGAAAAAGAAAAAGAAGTCTTCTCTTGGAGACCTTTTTGATTTCGGTTAAAAATTTTGAGAAGATGTGGAAGTAGCTGAGGAAGCTGAAAAAAGTTAATAACAAGATTGAGTTTCATAGTTCTTCTTTTTTTATAGAGGTTAAGAATGAAAAAAGCAATATTTTTAGACAGAGACGGAACATTAATTGAAGATAGTGATTATGCTTATAGAATAGAAGATTTAAAAATTTATCCTGGCGTTGTTGAAGGCCTAAAATTGTTACAAAACGATTATTTGTTTTTTATTATAACAAACCAATCGGGAATTGGAAAAGGGTTCTACACAACAAAAGACTTCCATAGATTTAACAATTCTCTTTTAGAACAATTGAAAAACCAAAATATAATAATAGAAAGAACATATTTTTGTCCGCATATTGGTAATTGTGAGTGTAAAAAACCAAGTACAAAATACATAGAAGAAATAGTATCTGAATTTGGAATCAATTTAGCAGAATCGTGGGTAGTGGGAGATCATCCCTCTGATATTATTATGGGTAAAAATGTTGGTTGTAAAACAGCATATCTTCTTGCAGGGCATGGCACAAAACATTTTCAAGAGCTTGAATTAAAAAGAATAAATCCTACAATCATAGCAGAAGATTTTTTATATGTTGCTAAACAAATAAATTATAGAACATGAAAACTAAAATAATCAAAATAAATCCTGAAAAACCAGAGATATCTAAGGTCAAGATAGCGGCAGAAACTTTGAGAAAGGGGGGACTAGTAGCCTTTCCTACAGAAACTGTTTATGGTCTTGGGGCAGATGCTTTTAACTCGGAAGCTATTAAAAAAATATTTGAAGCGAAGGGAAGACCCATAGATAATCCATTAATAATTCATATTGCAGATAAAAAAGAAGTTTATAGGTTAGCAAGGGAAGTTCCAAGAGAGGCAGAAAAATTAATTAATAAATTTTGGCCAGGTCCTTTGACTATTATTTTGAAAAAATCTAATATTGTTTCAGATATTATAACTGCTGGTTTAGATTCTGTAGCAATCAGAATGCCTAATAATAAAATCGCTTTAACATTAATTAAAAAATCTAAAGTTCCCATAGTTGCTCCATCAGCAAATCTTTCTGGTAAACCAAGTCCAACAATGGCTGAACATGCAATACAAGATTTATATGGGAAGATAGAGATTATTATAGATGGTGGTGAAACAGATATTGGTGTTGAATCTACTGTTCTTGATTTAACTACAAATCCTCCAACCTTATTAAGACCAGGGGGAGTTGATTTAGAAAAACTAAAAGAGGTTTTAGGCAAAATTAAGATACATCCAATTGTTAAAGGAAAACAGATAAAGAAAATTGCTGTTAAATCGCCGGGAATGAAGTACAGGCATTATGCCCCAAATGCGAAAGTGATTTTAGTTGAGGGAAAATATGAACGAGTTAAAAATAAAATTCAAGAACTTACAGATAAATACAAGAAGAAAGGGAAAAAGATTGCTATAATGACCACTAATAAAAACCATAATTATAAAACAGGTGCAATAAAATTTATCGGAAAAGATTGTGATGCAATTGCTAAAAATTTATTCAAAACTTTTCGGGAATTTGATAAAGAAAAAATTGATTTAATTATTGCTGAAGGAGTTAGTGATAATGGGCTAGGGCTTGCTGTAATGAACAGATTGAGAAAAGCTTCCTATAAGATTATAGGTGTATAATTTAGAATCTTTCAATAATTTTTTAAACATAAAATCTTAAAATAAATATAGTAATAAACAAGAAAAACAATTACTTGAAGGATGAGTTTAAAACATGGGTAAAAACAAGATGGTAGAAAGATTTGTAATAGGAGATATACATGGAAGATATAAAGCTTTGAAAGAAGTTCTTAAAAAAAGCAAATTTGATTATAATAAGGATAAACTTATTATTTTAGGGGATGTTGTTGATTATGGAGATAATTCTTATTTGGTTATTGAAGAGTTGCTTAAAATAAAAAATAAGATATTCATAATAGGCAACCATGATAAATGGTTTATGAATCATATTAAAAGTAGATGGGCTGGAGAGATTTGGTTGTCTCAAGGCGGAAGAAATACTTTACATTCTTATAAAGATAAAAGTTTTCCTATTACACATCAAAAGTTTTTCAACAAAGGAAAATATTATCATATAGAAGATAATTTGGTTTTTGTTCATGCGGGATTTACTCCTAATATTCACCCCTGCAAAGAAAAAAATTCCATTTTGATTTGGGATAGGGGATTAATTAAATATGCTCAATCAGGAAACAAGATAAAACCATGGAAATCTGTTTTTGTAGGCCATACTCCTACTCTAAATTATAAATCAACAAAACCAATTAAATTTAGTAATTTATGGATGCTTGATTGTGGAGCTGGATACAGTGGAAAAATATGTATTATGAATATTGATACAGAAGAATATTGGTTAAGTAAAAAACAAAAAAGAATAGGAGAAAATATAAATGACGCAACATAAAGTTTTATACACATCAGACATTCATGGAAATGAAGTTCAGTATTCAAAACTCATAGAATATGCTATAAAGATATTTGCAGACACTATTATCATTGGAGGTGATATTGCTCCAAAAGGTGGGGCTATTGAAGATTATATTGAATGTCAGAGGAATTTTTTAGAATATCGTTTACCAGAAATATTACAACCCTTAAAAAAAGATTTGCTTAATTCTAATTTGTTTTTAATGATGGGAAATGATGATTGTGCAGCTAATATGGATGTATTAGAAAAAAGTAAGTTGTTTAAAGTTATCCATAATAAGAGAATAAAATTAACAGAAGATTTTGAGATAATTGGTTATTCTTTTGTGCCCATTACTCCATTTGGAATAAAAGATTGGGAAAAATATGATTTAAGCAAAGTTCCGGCAACTTTGAAGGAAAAATATGCTGAAAGAAAATTAACAAATTATCGGCTTAATGGAATCAAGAGTATCAAAACCAGATGGAAGATATTTCAATTTGATTCAGGAATGGAAGTACGAGATTCTATTCAAAAAGATTTGTTAAGGAAAATATTTAGTAAAAATCCTAAGAAAACTGTTTACATTATCCACTCTCCTCCAGATAATTCTCCTCTGGATATGGTTTCAGATAGAAATCATGTGGGAAGTATGGCAGTACGATTGTTCATTGAAAAAGAACAACCATATTTAACTTTACATGGACATATTCATGAGACTGTTGATATTTCTGGGTCTTTTAAACATGATATTAAAAACACTTTATGTTTAACTTCTGGAAATCATAATGTTGGCGAGCAATTGGCAGTTTTAGTCTTTGATTTATATAATCCTCAAGATGCAAGAAGGATAATTATTTGATAAAACAGAAAAATTTGGGCGAAGCATTTT
>JAHIMK010000105.1 GCA_018896675.1 Nanobdellota archaeon | reverse complement strand
CTTGCTTTTCGCAAAATCTATCAACCAAAGCTGTGGGACAACTTGTGGGAACAGTATATCGGAATTCATAATCGACTCATGCTCAATACTATCGAGGCAACGTATGCTTGGATTTAAATCACGTTACTTTCGGACAAGCTCAAATAGTTAAATAGTATTTAAGGAAATAAAACACAAATGAAAATATTACTTGTTTACCCACAATACCCCGATACTTTCTGGGGCTTTAAACATGCCCTGAAGTTTATTTTTAAAAAAGCCGCTTTCCCACCTCTGGGCTTGCTTACAGTCGCCTCAATGCTGCCCCTAAAATGGGAGAGGAGACTGGTGGACCTGAATGTCAGCAATCTAAACGACAGGGAAATCCTGTGGGCGGACTATGTCTTCCTCAGCGCCATGGCTGTACAGCGGGAGTCGGCAAAAACAATCATTGCACGATGCAGCAGCCTGGGTGTGAAGATAGTAGCCGGCGGCCCGCTCTTTACTACCGAATATGAAGCCTTTCCTGCAATAGACCACTTTGTGCTCAATGAGGCTGAGATTACTTTGCCCCAATTTCTAAGGGATTTGGAGATGAACTGTGCCAGGAGAATATATACTTCTGATCAATGGCCTGACCTATCTCTAACCCCTTTGCCTCAATGGAACCTGATTAAGCCAAACCTGTATAACAGCATGGCCATTCAATACTCCAGGGGCTGCCCGTTTGACTGCGAGTTTTGCGATATCGTAGTGCTGAATGGCAGAACTCCACGCACGAAATCCAGAGAGCAGATGATAGCAGAGTTAAATGCGTTAAAAAACCGGCATCGAAAGGGAAGCGTATTCATTGTTGATGACAATTTCATCGGCAACAAGAACAAGTTGAAGAGTGAAATTCTGCCGGCTATAGCACAGTGGATGCAGCAAAATAAGCACCCATTTTCCTTGTTCACGGAGGCTTCGATCAATTTAGCCGACGATGATGCTCTCATCGACCTGATGGTAAAGGCAAATTTCAAAGTGGTTTTTATCGGTATCGAGACACCTAATGCTGAAAGCCTAACTGAATGCGGCAAATATCAGAATAAGAACCGTGACCTCGTTGCTTCGGTGCAAAAACTGCAGAATGCTGGGCTTCAGGTTCAGGGAGGCTTTATCGTAGGTTTTGATAATGACCCTCTAAGCATCTTTGAGAATCAAATCAAGTTTATTCAGAATAGCGGCATTGTCACGGCAATGGTCGGCCTGTTGCATGCCCCTCCCGGCACGAAACTATACAAACGCCTGAAAACGGAAAACAGGATTAAACGTGAATTCTCCGGCAATAATACGGATTTTTCCACCAATTTTGTTCCCAAAATGCAGATGCAGAATTTGCTGGAAGGCTACCATAACATCATAAGCACCATATATGCTCCCAGGCAGTACTGTGAACGTGTGATTACATTTTTAAAGAACTACCATCCGGTAAATTTTAGCGGTTTCCGGCTTCAGTTCGCAGAATTGTGCGCCTTTATTAAATCGATATTCGTCATTGGTCTGAATCCCAAGGGCAAGAGATATTACTGGAAACTAATGCTGTGGACGCTATTTAAAAAACCCCGCCTCTTCCACATGTCGGTCACTCTGGCTATTTACGGCTTCCATTTCCGCAAAATAGTAGAGCAGTATAGTAAACTGCTGGTAAGCAAGTCCGCATAGTCAGGTAACAGTGTGTTAGTTGCAGTAGATGCGGCAGGCGGCGATTACGCTCCCCATGAGATAGTCAAGGGCGCCCTTGCGGCAGCTGAACAATTCGGCATTGAGGTCGCACTCGTAGGCAGAAAGACTTCATTACGAATGCTGGAAAGACGGCTAAATATAAAATCTTCCCTGCAGATCTTCAATAAGATAAGAATTTCCTTTTTGTGTGCCTCTTCGATTCCACACAATTTTCCTCAATTTCCACCCACTCATACCCAGAAAGGAGCTTATCTAAGACAGACCCCACCCTCGAATCAGTATGAGTTTAAGGTGATCGATAATTT
>JAHIMK010000013.1 GCA_018896675.1 Nanobdellota archaeon | reverse complement strand
CGCCTGTGGACAGATTTGCCTATGCTTTTCCATTTTCTAGAAAAGTAAGCAAGCTGGAAGAAGCAGGAACTACACGCGATGAGCCTTCAAAGGCAACAGACGCTGGAAGCCACGCACTTTAGTGCGTGGAGGACGTCACATTAATTATAAATGAGCCCAGAGGGATTTGAACCCTCGACCTACTGATTAAGAGTCAGTTGCGCTAGCCAGACTGCGCTATGGGCCCCTGCAATTTTAAAGAAATTAACCATTTATAAATCTTTACTCTAATATCCAATTTAATTTTTCTAAGAATTGATTATAAACTTGATCACAATAACCATGGTCACAAGGTTCAAGCATTGTAATAAACTCTTTAGGTTCATTAGCATAAGCAAAAGTTTGTTGAGCGCCTTCATAAGGTACTACTGAATCTTTTTCTGCGTGGAAGAAAACTAATTTTCTTGGAGAAATTTTATCAATATACATATCAGGATTAATTGATGCAAAAAACTTTTGTTCAGTTGTTGTAGTAGGATACATGCCATAACCCATGCTGCTGAAGATTAATGTTCCTTTAATTCTTGGGTCTAAGGCAGCTGCTATAACTGCAAAACGAGCACCCATACTCTCTCCAGAAACTATAATCTTATCTTTATCTACAATCTTTTCATTTCTTAACACATCAAATGCTTTTAACACATCATAAATCATTAAATGCAATATTGGTTCTTCATTTCTAAAAAAAGTTTGAAAATCTTCTTCCATTGTTTTAACAGTACCATCAGTTTCACCAATACCTCTTTGATCTATTGTTAAGAAAGCATAACCTAAATCGGCCATCTTTTTACCCAAAAATAAATGATTTTCTTTAGCACCATTTGCTCCAGGCAACATGATTAAAGCCGGAACATCTTTCTTATCTTTAGGTAAGAACAATAATCCAAAGATATCTTTATTTCTACTTTTGTAAACTACTTTATATTGTTTGTAAGAATCTGTTTCTTCCATGAAAATCTTATCAACTTCTACTTTGCCCCTATCTTGAGGATATTTTAAGATACCATTAAAATCTACAGACCAATCAGTTTTTTCTGAAACATTTCTTGATACAAAGAATAACAACAGAAATACTATAACAACTATTAAAATAATATTTTTTAATCTTTTTAACATTAGAATTAGTAAAGCTATTCTATTTATATTATTTTTTATGAAAAAAGTAGTTACTCCATTATCTATATTAGATTATAGCAATTTCATTTGGGATATATATATAAAGCAGTTTGATTTGTTAAGATATATAATATTTCTTAAGGGAAATTGGGGTGATTTTATGCAGATGGATGACTTAAAGGGGACAGTAAAAAATATCATAGATAGATTGACTATTGATACAAACAGCATATTTTCAGAAAAATTGTTTTTAGAGGCTGGAGAGCAAGGAATTGGCGAAATTTATGTTAGGAAAGCTTTAAATGAACTTCAAGAAGATAAATCTGTAGAATCTGTTTTTAACGGAAAAGTTATTAGGAACCTTTCACAATTACAGAATAATCTCAATACTTAATTTCTTCTAAAAAACAATTCTGTAGCCACTGGTTGCACTTTTTTAAATTCTCCAGACACTGTCTGGATTTTTAAGCCAGATCCTCCAATCACTGATTGGAGTTTTGAATAAGCTTCATAAAATCTTTTCATATTCCATAAGTTTGAAACAGAATAGCCCCTAATTCCAGGAAATCTTAGTCTTAAATCCTCAGAAAGCTTAACAACAACTGATTTACCATATTTAGCATTTTTACTTAATTCTTTACCTATGCTCCAATAACATTCTAATAAAATAGTATTTATTTGTGAATAAACTTTTAATTTAGAATATTCTATAGTTTTAACAATATTCTCAAAAAGATTATTATATTCTTTTAATTGTTTTTTCATCAAATATTTTTAGAAATTACTCTTTATTAATTCTTATAAGAAAAAACTTCAATTTTTACAAGAAAATAGGAAAATCAAATTCTATTCAAAACTAAAACAGAATAATCTAAGCCTCCAATAGTTACCTTAACTTCTTTCTCTAATTTAAATTTCTCTGCTTGTTTTAATAACAAATCTTTTTTCTGTGTTGCTACTAAAAGTTTACCTTTTTTATTCAAAACATAATCTGCTTGGTAAAATAGTTCTTTAAATTCCTTAAGAGCATCTTTCTCTTCAGAAGTAAAAATAACAGTAATAATCTTGTCAACAGATTCCTTGTCAAATTTAGTATCTAACCAATCCAGATCACATTTACTAAACTTAATCTGTTTGTTAATGTCTGCCAACTTAGCATTAATTTCAGTGCTCCTAACATTAGGCATTAAAGCATCAAATGCAAATATCTGCAAATCTTCTCTTTTAATCTTTGAAAAATCTTCAGACAAGTGTCCTCTAGGAATCTTCAAGCCAAACAAAGCAGCTTCTATAACTATAACACCATCTTTGCAAAAAGGATCTAAAAGAACTTCTTTCTTGTCCCAATTAGCTAACCTTAACATTGCATAAGCTACACAAGCATTGATAGATTGTTTATTTGTCTTAATCCTATAATCTCTTTTGCATAAAGAAGCATTAGATACATCTATGCCAACAATACAGATATTATCAATAATATCTACAAGAACATTAAACTCTGGATTCTTAACATCTACTTTAAAACCTTTATCAAATATTACTTTGCCTATGGACATAGCAACTTCTTGAGAATTAAATTTATGGTTGCCTTTACGAGCACATTTTACTTTAAATGTACCTTTAAATTTAAAATCTATTTCTTTAACTTGTTTCTTAATATCTTCTAAATTTTTAAAATTAAACTTCTTTAACAATTCATAAATGCGTTCCAAACTTCTTGTATTGTAATTCAAATCTTTAACTTTATCTATTTCAAACAATAATCTGCCAGGTAATATCTTTTCAGCTTTTACATTAATTAACTCTTTAATCTCTTGAATTCCAATATCTTCTATACCATTTACTATCTGAGCTATATATTGCATAAAGTTTTAGAATTTTGAGGCTTTTTAATAGTATCGAACTGCAATTTTTTAACCGAAAGATTTATAAATAAGTAGTTACTAATGAGTAACAACCTAATGAAAGCAAGGAGTAAAAAATGGAAACAAGAAATTATACACATACTAGGCTACGGAATAATTTATTTTGTGAGGGGAGTTCTGTAATATTTGAATTTAGAGTCCCTTATAATGAACATAAAGTTTTAGTTCTAGGTATGGGACTAAATAAAGGTAATTCAAGAAGCAACTATCTAATAGTTCCTGGAATTATTGTTAAATATAAAACAGAAGATAATGGTTTTGGATTCCTTGTATCTAAAATTCAACCTATAAAAGACAAAAAAGAAAGAGAAACATTAAGAGAATTAGTCTTAAAAGAAACAACTTGGTCTAAGAACATTAATTTTTGGTGAAAAGAAAGGAGTAAATAAAAAATGGAAACAAAAGATTTTATTCATAGGCCAAAACAAGGCGATTTAACAAGATTAGAGGAAAGATTAATTACTTATAAAGGGAAAGAAATTTTAGTTTTAAGGATGAAGGGTTATTCAAGCACTTTCATATTAGTTCCAGGAATAGTTGTGGAATCCAAAACAGAAGTTAATGAGGAAGGTTTACCTGTATCTAGGGTTGATCGTATATGTACTTTTTTGGATCATCAAGAACAAAAAAAATTAAGTGAAATAATTTTAAAAGAATTTAATACAACAGGATATGTTAATTTTGTGTAATTTTATATCTTCTTAAACACAATCCCTTTATCTTCAAGTGTCTGCATTGCTTTCTTTGCAATGTCCTTAGCCAATAACAAAACTGGTAATTTTTCATGAATTCCCATTGAATGAGCTATATGAACATCATCTTCATTTAATTTGCTTTTTTTCTTTGCAATTGCTAGGAATGTTAAATGACCAATAGGCGAATTAAACTTAATCTTGAAACTGCATTCTGTTTTTTTGCTGGTTAATTCTTCTAATAATTCAATATTAGTTTGGGAAAATAAGTTTAATATCTTTGTTCTTAATGGGCTTTCTACAACCTTTATTTTTGTTTCTTTTATTAAGATAGTTTGTTTTGGTTTTTTGATTTTTTCCTTGATTTCTTCCTTTATAACTTCTTTAATTTCTTCTTTTAAAGGTTCTTTAATTACTTCTTTAACTTCTTCAATTTCTTCTTGAGGATTTAAAAGTTTACTGATTAATTTATTTGTTTCTTCATCATTAATCATATACCATTTCCAAAATATTTCTGTAGCTCCTTCAATAGTAACATCTAAGGGTAATGCAAAATCCTTGATTTCCCTAATAGCTACACGCTGCCAAGGCTCTAGTTCTGAATCTCTTAATATTTTATTTTCTTTTAAAATATCAAATATTTGTCTTGGTTTTTGTGAAAGATAATCTCTTATTTTTGTTAATTTGTCCTCTTGACCAACAACATAGTATAAAGGAGAACTGCCAATCTTGCAAGAAGTAATTTTTACTAATTTGTTTGCAATAAGCTCAGAAAGCATTGCTCCAACCATTATTGTATTTAAACCTACACTTTTAGAAACAGTTACAGGCAACACAGGACCATACTGTCTAACATTAACTAAAACTTTGTTTCTTAGCTCCTGAGCTGAAGTTTTATTATTTGTTGCTTTTTGAAAAGATCTGAAGTCAATCATAGTAATCAGTAAGCAATAAGGAGTATAAAAAGTTTTATATAGTTATGTTCTATTTGACTTTTTAGCTCGGCCTATTAGTGTACTGCACCCTCTGCTAGTATACTTCTCGTAGGCTAGAGCTGCTCTTTCGCAGGGGTGCCGGAGCGGTCAAACGGGCTAGGCTCAAAATAATTGGGCGATGAAGCATTCATGGCCAATGGTATAAGATACCTAGTGACTTAGTGTCTACGCAGGTTCGAGTCCTGTCCCCTGCATATTAAAAAAGGAGGTTATCAAAAATGTGCCATGCAACAATTCAAGAAGATAAAGATTATATAAGAATGATGAGAGAGTCTACTATTCAAGGATTTAAAGCTGCTAATGAAGGTAAAAATCCAAGTTCAAATCCTTATCCTGCTACAATAGATTTATTTCCTTATAGATATGCTTGGGATCAAGGATGGGAATCTTGGCAAGATAGGCTGATTCCAAAAGCAGTAGAAGAGAAATACCTTTTAGAGCAACATCAGCCTAAAAAAATAAAAAATATTCAAGATAAATTTAGATTTACTGGCAAACTTGATCAAATCTTAGAAAAAATTTTAGAAAATATTAAACTTTAAAAATTATTTCAATTCATAAGTGTAATAAGATTCATCCCCGTTACGAAAAAATCTTTTTTCAACTTTATTTCTAAACTTTAGATAATCTAATGCATCCATTAAAACAGAATTTTCTATTTCAACATCATAAGCCATTGTAAAACAGAATTTTATTTCTTCAGGCTTAGCACCACAGATATAATTGCCATGCTTT
>JAHIMK010000139.1 GCA_018896675.1 Nanobdellota archaeon | reverse complement strand
TTGGTTTTGTCTTTCGATTGCAAAATATGTTTGAATTGTCTTTTTTTTGATCACGTGGTTGAACCATCACCTCCTTTCAGTATCCGCCAGCCCAGGACATGCCGCTCATGGCGGCCAGCAGGCGGGCAACCATTGGGTAGACCAGGGCTACGATTGCCGGTCCCAACAGGGCAGGCAAGACCAGCACTGTCAGCCGCGTTGGGATGTTCTGCATGTTCTCCCGCGCCGCGGTGTACATCTCTCCCCGCAGGCGGGTTAGAGCGTGTTCGAGCGGCGCGTCAACTTTCATCGTTCCCTCCGCCGCAGCGCGCGTCCAGGCAACCAGGTCGCGCAGGTGAAATCTCGGTGTCCTGCGCCAGCCTGTCAAGCAGTTCCAGACCGTCGCCCTGGAAGCCGCCTTCCAGATAGCGGCTGACGATCCCCGCCGGGCGTGTCTTGCCCTGCCTGGCAAGTTCCTGCAAGGCGCGCAGGAGCGACCCTTGCAGCGGCAGGCTGATGCGCAAGTCCATCAGGAAGGCCAGCAGTTCAGTGTCCAGTTGACGCTTGCGATAGTTCGCCAGCCAGAGGCGGACGGCAAACGGGATGAATGCCAGCAGCAGAACGAGAACCTGCTGCGTGAACAGGTACAGCCCCAGGCCGGCAAGAGCCGAGAAAGCGTAGAGCTGCGTCCAAGGAATGCGCTCCAAGCCCAGAAGATCATCCTGCGTGGCCCGGTAGCGGTTCTCTGCCTGTTGAGAGCGAGAAACCAGCCGCGCCAAGCCGCGACGCTTCCGGCGAGCAAGAAGTCCGCCGATCCCCTCCACGACTACGGAGAGAAGCAGGTAGATCAGTGCGAACAGCCCCAGCCCGAAAAGCAGCGTACTCAACCAAAACATATCCATGCTCAGACCTCCAACTGAAGCATTTCCGCCTCCGCGTAGAGGCTGCCGAGCGCACCAACCGCCAGCATGGAAATCAGAAGCAGCCAGTTCTTTGCACTGCAAACGAAGTAATGCCGCCAGGCAGGGAGAATGCTCACGGCGATCATCGCCGCCAGCAGCACAATCTGGAGGATGCGAGCCGTGCCGCGCACCAGCGTAAGAGACTGCCGCGCCTGCTGGCGCAAGTCCAGTTTGCTCTCCACTTCCTCCTGCAATAGCCGCAGCGTCTCCAGGAAGACATCCTGGTTGGTGTCCTGCACCTCGGCGATCATCCCGGCCAACTGGCGCATGACGGGATGCGGCAGCGACTGAAGCGGCTTGACTGCTTCGACTATCGCCATGTTCATGCGCAGCCGCGCCAGGGTACTCTCGACCGCCGAGCGCGTCTCGCCATTCGGTAGGACATTCGCCGCCTCTTGCAGCGTCTTCACCAGCGAGCGGTTGAGCGGGTAGCGGCTCTGGAACTGAACGACCAGGTTGCCGACATCCTCGTTTAGCCGTCCCATGCGCTGGTGGTAAAGCTGCGCGCGGTACAATTCGCCGCCCACCAGGATCGCCGTGAGCGCCACCGGTGAGAGCATGGCATCGGACATGAGCGCAGCGCCAAGTACTCCGCAGGTGATCCAGACAATCCGCAGGCGGGAAAGGCTATACAAGAGCAAGCGTGTCGAAGGGCGCCCCTCTTGCTTCTGGACTGCCTGGCGGAGGGGTTCCTCCTGGATCACGGTCATAAGCCGCCGCATCACCCTGGGCTGCCACTGTCGGCGGACATACCCGACAAAGCCAGTGGACAAATCCAGGATCAGGTCGAGCGCCTGGCGGGAGAGCAGGTACACACCTGCTCCGAACAGAAGCACGGTAATCAAGCCGAGTAGGCGCTGCGCACCGAGTAGGTACTGCGTACCGAGTAGGTGCTGCGCATAAAAAGCCATCATATCTGCAGTGCCTCCCAGGCATTTTTCAGCGCAGATGCCGCAGGCCGAGTGTTCTGCCCGTAGAGGGTATGCGTCTCGTACTTTCCATCCGCTGAGACGCCGGTGAGCAGGGCGATCTCGACGACATGGCGGTACGCGCCGTTTTCATGCGGAGTGCGCGCCAGCAGGACGACGACGTTCACGCCGCTGGCGATTAATTCGCGCA
>JAHIMK010000093.1 GCA_018896675.1 Nanobdellota archaeon | reverse complement strand
GAGCAAGAGACGCACTAAGAGCAATAGACGTGAACTCTGATAGTTTTTACAACGAAGCAGCACACGAGTTGCTCACCGAAATAAATAAGATTTCCCACGAGTACAAAAAACTGATCAGAAGACGACATGACTCCGAAAATTCAAATTGATATCGATCCTTCTTCAAGCAACTTTATACTCAATGGGGCGATCAATGAATTGCTGTCAATTCGCGCTGCCAAGATTTATCTGGTTGAATTCTTGAAGGCGAATTTTGCGTCAGCAAATTATATAGAAATCCCATACGAGGTTGAAGAACAGGAAACCGTTTTGCACAAAGTCAGACAGTTGCTTGGAAGGTTCGATTTTGAAGAAAATCTAACCGTTTCAGTAAATACAATCTTGGAAGACTACTTTGGGGAGGAGCAGAACTTCAAGGACTTTTCAATACAAGCCTTTCTCATTAGAAACAATCAACTGAGCGGTGACCATATAAGGCAGTTCGCAGATTTTACTGCTCACCTGACCTCTTATTTGCCTAGCAGAGTACTTTACGATTTACAACTATTATCAGCTTATCACTTGACATTCTCTCAAAATGCGTGCAATTTTTCAGTCCCCGGATCTGGGAAAACCACCATTGTTTATAGTGCTTATGCTTACCTGAAAAGCCTTGCAGAAAATCATCCAAAACATATCAATAAACTTATGATTATTGGGCCCCTGAGCTCTTTTGGGCCTTGGGAAGACGAATATAGGGAATGTTTTGGCAAAGAACCAGGGTCGAAGAGATTATCAGGAGGGGTAACGCGAAAGCAACGTGTAGCGCATTTCTACTCTTCAAACCCCGCTGAAATATCTCTCATTTCTTACAACAGTGTTCCAAACTTCCAGGAAGATATTATTTTCTTCTTGAAGAAACACAAAGTGATGGTTGTTCTTGACGAAGCACACAAAATCAAAAATATAACGGGGGGAATAATCGCAGAGGCTGTTCTACAACTAGCGAAGTATTGTAAAGCCAGAATTGTCTTGACCGGTACTCCTGCGCCAAACGGATATGAAGATATATACAACCTGTTCAAATTCATTTGGCCGACCAAAAATATCGTGCCCTTTCATCTGTTCCAGTTGAAAGAAATGTCGGAAAACTATGCTGATCCAAGAGTAAAGACATTGATAGATGGTGTTTCGCCCTACTTCATTCGAATCCGTAAAAGTGATTTGCATATTCCAGAACCTATCAGCCACCCGCCTACATTTATCGAAATGGGTGATATTCAAAGAGAGATATACGAGTACATTGAAAAGAACTACATGGATTTTTTTGCGACAGCAAGTCGCTCAGAAAGTCTTAAAACGTTACTTGCCCAAGCGCGAGTGATCCGTTTAATGCAAGCATCAACTAACCCTGCTTTGCTGAAAAAGCCTATCACGGATTATTTTGAAGACGTGGTTGTGAATGAGAATTTCATAGATGATTCGTCAATCTTGAATAAGATAATGTCCTATGACACATCTGAGACGCCACCTAAATTTATTGCAGCCGGAAAATTAATTAACCGACTCCTTGAGAAGGGCGAAAAAACCATTGTTTGGGCGGTTTTCATTCAAAATATTTTAGAATTCCGAAATTACCTACTGTCAATAGGGATTGCATCAAAGATTTTGTATGGGGCTACGCCTGTGGAAAAGGATGAGCAGAGCATCGAAATAGAAACGCGCGAAAAAATCATCCGAGAATTCCATGTACCAAACAGTCGCTTCAAGGTCTTGATCGCCAACCCACATGCTGTGTCAGAATCCATTTCTCTCCATAAGGCTTGCCATAACGCAATATATCTAGAGAGATCGTTCAATGCTGCACATTTCATCCAATCGAAAGATCGCATTCACCGCTATGGCCTAAAACCTGACGACAAAATCCATTATCACTATATTCTTTCACGCAATAATATTGATTTCACTATTCACCAACGTTTGATCGAAAAAGAAGAACGCATGATGCGAATAATTGAAAGTGAATCGATACCTCTGTTCCGTCGAATTGATGCAGAAGACAATGACGACATCAAAGCCTTGATAATCAACTATGTCAATAGAACTGCTTAAGTATACTAATTTGGGTTCGCTAAACGATGTGCTATTTGTTCTGCGAGATATCTTATCGAAAACCCCAAAAACTCTCGCGGACATAAGAAAGTATTGTTCGGACAAATCTATCGAGTTCAATTACTCTATTGACGGAATCATTGCACTGCTGGAGTTCCTTGAGTTCACGACCTTTGTTAAAGGGAAGATTAAGCGTTCAATCACTCTTGAAGATGACTGGACAACAAAGGAAGAGCAAGGCCATTTCCGCCAGACAGTTGTTAAAAAATTGTTTTCCAGATTGAAAGACACGTCTTCATTGGACAACTTCCTATCTTCAGAAAAAATCAAATTTGATGACAACACGAATAGGATTGTCATCCACAACAGCTCCATACCCTTGAAGTATTCGGGCTTGAAAAACTTTCTAATCAACATTGGCCTTTTTTCGCTTAGCCCAGTCTCGCCGAACCTTCTCGTTATAGCCCCGTCGTTTGAAGACTTCTTTGAAACACACGTAATCCCCTGGGTAGTTGAGGAAGAACAACAGAACATCGCAAAAAAGAAAAAAACAATTTCCATGTCCAGGTTCATCGAACTACAGGAACTAAAAAATCAACATGGCAAAGAGGCCGAGAATTTCGTGTTGCGGTATGAGCAACACAGGTTGAAGGGACACTCAAAATGGCAATCAATTCGAATCATCAGCAGGATAGATATTACTGCTGGCTATGATCTTGTTTCATTTGAAACTTTGGTATCGAAAGCTCCTGATAGGTTCATTGAGGTCAAATCCTACTCAAAGGAACCTGAATTCTACTGGTCAAAAAACGAGGTGCGGGTTGCAGAGTTGAAAAGACGAAGGTACTATTTGTACTTGGTGGACAGAGAAGTAATGCAACAACCCGGCTACGAGCCAATAATCATTCAAGATCCTCATAGGAATGTGTTCCGTAATATCTCTTGGCAAAAAGATGCCCAGAATTGGTTGGTAAAACCAGAATTGTGAAACTGTGATGTCCGCGCGCATCCAAGAAAACGGCCGAGTCACTATCCCTGCCGCCATCCGCAAAAAATATCGTTTGCGGAAGGGCAGCCTGGTCGCGTTCGTGGAAACTGAGGGAGGCGTGCTCATGAAACCGCCGGAAATCATCTTTACGGAAGCGCTGCAAGAAATCGGTGAAGCGCTGAAAGCCGAAGGGATAACT
>JAHIMK010000012.1 GCA_018896675.1 Nanobdellota archaeon | reverse complement strand
GTATGATAGTACTGGAGATCTAAAAAAGACATTAAGGTTTTTAATAATGCAGTTTAGAAAATCATACAAGAAAAGGTGACTACAAAGTAAAATATGTAGACACCTAAACTATTTATATAACCTTAACTTTCTAATACAAAAGAAGCAACAAAAAGCTAAAAGCATCCTAATTAGCTCTTAACTCTCGGCAGGAGCATTATTATCGGAAAACATATAAGTTGTAAAACAATGTTATTGTTAAAAAGGTGAGCAAAATTTTAGTAGAAAATACTTTTTTAAACAAAGAATTATTGGATAAGGCAAAAAAAGATAAGGTTAAACTAATTTTTGATAGATATAAAGAACAACAACCACAATGTCCTTTTGGATTAACTGGAATATGTTGTAAAGCATGTTTCCAAGGTCCTTGTAGGATAATCCCTAACGCAGGCAAACTTCAAGGAATTTGTGGTGCTAATGGTGATTTAATAGTTGCAAGAAATTTATTAAGAAGTGCAGCCGCTGGCGCATCTTCACATTCAGATCATGCTAAAGAAGCTGTGCTTGCATTGTTAAAGATTTCACAAGGTAAAGCTAAAGCTTATCAAATAAAAGATACAAATAAAGTCAAAGATTTTGCAAAACTTTTAGGAAAAAATAATTCTCAAAATTCAAACAAACTTGCTGAGAATGTTGCTTTAGAAGCTTTGGAAGATTTTAGGAGGCAAGAAGGTTTATTTCATAAATCTGAAGGTGATTATTTGAATTGGCTCAGAATAAGAGCTACAAAAGAAAGAATACAATTATGGAAAAAATTAAACATATTACCTATATCTTCTGATTCAGAAACATCGCATGCATTGCATCAAACTACTATGGGTAATGATGCAGATTCGTTGCATATTTTTTATTCGCTTTTAAAAATAGGCCTTGTTGACGGTTATTCTGGATTGACAATGGCAACAGACATTCAAGATATGATTTTTGGAACTCCCTATTTAACAAAATCTGAAGCAAACTTAGGAGTTTTACAAGAAGATTATGTAAATATAATTGTGCATGGCCATGTACCTTTATTGTCAGAAAAAGTTATGGAATGGTCAAAAAAATTAAAAAAAGAAGCTGAGAAATTAGGAGCTAAAGGAATTAATGTTGTTGGAATGTGTTGTACAGGTAATGAACTTTTAATGAGGCAGGGCGTTAAATTTGCAGGCCATGTATTACAACAAGAATTAGCTTTAGTAACAGGTGCGGTAGAAGCTATAGTTGTAGATTTGCAATGTATTTATCCTTCATTACAGGACATAGCTTCGTGTTATCATACTAAACTTATAACAACAATAGATTTTGTAAGAATACCTAGTGCATTGCATATAAAATTTGAAGTTGAAAATGCAGATAAATGTGCAAAACAAATAATAGGAGAAGCATTGAAAGCTTATCCTAAAAGAAATAAATCTAAAGTATATATTCCTAAAGAAAAATCAATAGTTTATGCAGGATTTTCTGTAGAAGCAATTTTAGAAGCATTAAGTAAGCTTGATAAAAAAGACCCATTAAAGCCTTTGGTTGAAAATATAAAGAAGGGAAACATTTTAGGAATTGTTGCTGTTGTTGGTTGCAGAAATGCAAAACTTCAAGGATTTAAATTTCATGAAGAATTAACAAAGATATTATTAAAAAATAATATTCTAGTAGTGGGCACAGGATGTTGGGCTCATGCTGCTGCACAAGAAGGTTTAATGACTCCTGAAGCAACAAAAAAATATGCAGGAGATAAATTAAAAGAAGTTTTAACAAAAATAGGGCAAGCTAATAATCTTCCTGCTTTGCCACCAGCATTACATATGGGAAGTTGTGTTGATAACAGTAGAATTGCTGTACTTATTGGTAAACTTGCAGAATATTTGAAACTGCCTATCCATAAATTGCCAATAGCAGGAACCTGTCCAGAAAATGCTACTGAAAAATCTTTTTCTATAGGAATGTTTTTCTTAACACTAGGAGTTTCTACACATATTAATCCTTTGCTACCTATAACTGGTTCAAAATTAATAACAAAACTTATGACAAATGATATGGAAAAAATAACTGGCAGTAAAATGCTAATAGGTTCAAGCCCAGAAAGTGCTGCCAAAGTGATTATAGATCATATAAAGAAGAAAAGAAAAGAATTAGGTTGGAATTAAAGAAAAAGTTATAAACTTTATATCTATTCTATGTAAAAAATGACACTAAAAAATATTCTAACAAAAAGTTTTGCCACAATAGGTTTATCTGCTTTAATTTTATCAGGATGTCCAAAAGAAGCTCCTAAACTAGAACCAGTAGTTGAAGAACAGCCAGTAATTATAGAACAACCCCCAACAATTAAACCGGCTCCCAAAATAGAAGAACCAGTAATTAAAGAAAAAGTTAAAGGCATTGAATATAATTTAGGTAGTACGCCCGCTAAAGACACTCCATCACTAAAAGACTTACCTTATGGATTAAAAGGAAGAGTCTTAATAAAAAAATATGATGCAGGAGAACAATTATTATCTTTAAATTTGCAATTAAGAGATGTAAATTTTTCTAAAGGTTTATGTCCTATAAACAGAACTTTTGAATTGAGTATTAATGAACTCTGTTATCTTGATACAAAACAAGGAATAATAGGAATATATTGGGATATTAAGGATGAAGGATTTAAACGATCTACCATGCTTCATTTTGAAAAAGTAAAAACAAATGATCCAGAAAAAAATCAACAATTAATTGATGAAGAAGAACCAGCAAGATTTGTTTTAGGCACAACTCCTGCAGAACAAACTCCAGTAATTAAAAATTTACCATTTGGTTTAGAAGGTAGGATAAATATTGAAAACTTTGATTCACCTGAAAGAGAATTAACATTAAATTTAAGGTTAAGAAATATTGAAAGAGTTACTGAACGAGAAAATGAATGTACTATAAAAAGTTCTATGGTCTTAAAACAATCAGAATCTTGTTATATTCAAAAAGACGGAAACCTGATTGAAGTTCATTGGGAAGTAGAACAAGTAGATGGTGTTCCTAATGCAGTATTATATTTGGAATAGAAACCTTTAAATTCTTTTTATCTTAATTTTTAATTTATGAAAGCAGTAGCAATGTTATCAGGCGGATTAGATAGTATTGTAGCTTGTAAGTTAATTCAAGAGCAAGGCATTGAAGTTATTGCATTACATTTCATAACTCCATTCTTTGGAAAAAAGGATATGGATAAAATTGCTAAAAATTATGGGATTAATGTCAAGATTATAGATGTTGGGAAAGAATTTTTGAAAATTTTAAGAAAACCTAAACATGGTTATGGTAAGAATCTTAACCCTTGCATCGATTGTAAAATATTTTTGTTAAAACTGGCAAAGAGATATGCAAAAAAGATAGGCGGCAAATTTATTATTACTGGAGAAGTTATTGGCCAAAGACCTATGTCTCAAAATAAAGGTGCATTACAAAGAATAGCTAAAGAAGCTAGAGTTAAAAATATGCTAGTCCGACCTTTATGTGCAAAAAATTTACAAGAAACAGGACCAGAAAAAAAAGGTTATGTTGATAGGACAAAATTGTTGGATATTTCAGGGCGTTCTAGGTCAAGACAAATGGCCTTGGCAAAAAAGTTTGGAATTGATAAATATCCTAGTCCTGCTGGTGGCTGTTTATTAACTTGCATAGATTATTCCAGAAAAGCTAAAGATATATTGAATAAAAAAAGAATTTCTCAAAATGATCTTTACTTGTTAAGGTATGGAAGACATTTTAGGTTTGGTAAAAGTAAAATAATTGTTGGCAAAAATGATAAAGATAATCTGCAGTTATTAAATTTAAAACAAAAAGCTGATTATGTTTTTACTATGGCTAATAATAAAGGCCCAGTAACATTATTGCAAGGTCCAAAAACTAAAGAAACAATAAAAATGGCTGCACAATTAACAGCAAGGTATGCTGGTGAAAAAGGAAATAATAAAGTTAAACTGAATAAAAGAATAATTGTAGTAGAACCAATGGAAGAAAAAGAGATTGAAAAGCTAAGAATATAACGAAACTCTTTTAAATTAAGGTTAATTAATTTTTACAAAAAGGGCCCATGGTCTAGAGTTCTCTAATAAGGGACGGACAATGGCTATGACATCTCCTTGACGTGGAGAGGATCGCAGGTTCGAATCCTGCTGGGCCCATTATTTTTAAAATGAAATTAAACGAAATTCTTAAGGAATTAGAAAAAGGAGACAAGCTTCTTAGAATTGAAAATATGATTCAAGAAGGTAAAATTAATGAAAGATTAGCTGAAGGTTTATTATTACAATCTCCCCTTTCAGAAAAAGAAGTTATAGAAATTGTTAACGACATAAAAAAAGAATTTTATCAACGTCATGGCTTAGAATTTCCGGATTATAAAATTGAATATGTTGATTCAAAAAATCTAGATACAATTGCAGGAACTACCGATATTTTTACTAAAACTATAACTTTGCCTAACAATCAAGGCTTAATTATTCCTGTAACATTAGCGCACGAATTAGCTCATTCTTATCAAATGGAAAATAGCGTATTATATCAAAAGTTTAAAGAATTAAATGAAGATAAGAATTATAAAGAAATGATTTATGTTGGTAATAGAACTTCTTGCTTAACAGAAGGATGGGCAACATTTGTTTCCAAAATTTACGCTGAAATAAGGGATGAAAGAATTGGTAAAAATGTTTATTTAAACTTATTAAAAGAAAAAAATAATTTTGTAACTTTTGTATATCTTTTATCAAATGATCCAAAATATTATGGTTATGATGAAGGTTGTCGGCTATTTGAAAAGATTTATGAGAAAAATGGATTCAATATAACCTGTAAGTTGGCCCAAGCTTTAATTAGTGATGATGTCTTAAAAGCTTATGTTTAAACCCCTTAATATATGCAAAACTTTTTATACCTATTTTCTATCATTATATCCATGCAGAAAAGAGGTCAAATTACTGTTTTCATAGTTATTGGAATCTTAATTGTAACTCTGATAATTTTACTTGTTGCAGTTAAAGATAGAATAATAGTTTCAGACTGGGATAAGGAAAAAGAAGCTTCATTGCAAGTGCCTGAAAAAGCTAGAGAAGTGCAAAGGTTTGTTCAGGGTTGTGTTGAACAAGTAGCAGAAGAGGGCTTAGTAATAATGGGATTGCAGGGCGGCTATATTAACTTGCCAACATCACACATAACAACACCAAGACACCCATTTGCAACTTACTTAGAAATAATTCCAAACACAGACATAAAAACAGCTTATTGGTATTATACTACTCCTAATAACTTACAAAAAACTGCATTACCTTCAATAAGGCAAATGCAAGACGAATTATCTGCATACATTGAAGATAACTTAGCAGAATGTACATTCAATTTCACTTTATTTAAAGATTATAATGTTACTACAGGACCAATATTTGTTGAAACAGAAATACAGCAAGATAAAGTTTTATTCACAATAGATTATCTATTAGACATTGATTTGTATGATTTTAATTATAAAATAGACAGATTCTATACAGATATCAATTCAAGGTATGGTGAATTATATTTAATAGCAAAAGAAATACAAGAAAAATCTAAGGAAGATTTCTTTTTAGAAGAAAAAGCAATTGATGTATTAGCAATGAATCAAGAGATTCCATTTGCAAGCACAGAATTCACTTGCAGTCCAAAACTTTGGAAAAAATCTGATGTTGAAAAAACTTTAAGAAATGCATTGCAAACTAACATGCAGTTTATAAAACTTAAAGGAACTAATTTCGCAGAAAGGGAAAAATATTTTATATGGGATTTATTAGATAAATCTCACAATGATATCTCTGCAAACTTTCATTACTCGACAAACTGGCCCTTGACAATGGAAGTGTATCCTTCTGAAGGAGAACTATTAAAAGCAGAACCATTGGATATTGACAATGAAGCAATGTCTTACTTAATGTCTTTGTTCTGTTTAAGAGATTACAATTTTGTTTATGATGTAAAATTCCCGGTATTAATTTCTTTGACAGATGATCAAGGTAACAGGCTACAGTTTGCAACTCAAGTTATTATTGACAATAACCAGCCAAGAGAAAATAAGCTTGGAACTTTAGAGATATTTGAACAAGAACAACAGATTTGCGAGAACGCAATAAATCCAGTAATAATCCAGGCATTGGCACCAGATGCTAATGGCAACTTAAATCCTATTGAAAGTGTTGATGTTAGCATGAAATGTGTTTCAACAACTTGCGATTTGGGAACTACTAAATTGATTAACAGGGAACCAAGGTTGCAGGCAAAAATTCCTCAATGCACAAACGCATTATTGATTGGCAACAAAGAAGGATATCATGAAGCTAGAGAATTAACTTCAACAGTTGAATCTGGAACTTACACATTATTAATGGAGCCGTATAAAGAGTTAGATTATGAAATAAAAATTGTAGAAGACGGCATGATAAGAGAAGTTGAGGAAGATGAGACCATTATTATACAAATTAAGAATGATGATTTAAGGTTTACAAAAACTTTGACAGAACCTTCTGGAAAAGTTCAATTGATAGCTACTGACTTGGATATAAGTACATCATTAATCACGCAAGGTTTTGACGTGACGATACAAGGCAAGGAAATAACACATTGTTTTCAACAGCCTACAACCAACATTTTGGGATTATTGGGCTTTACAGAAGAAAAATGTACTACAATACAATCTGAAGATATGGAGTTAGACCAAATAGTAAGAGGCGGTTCAGAAACTGTATGGTACTTGCAAAGACCAGATTTATGGGGTTCAGAGAAGGTAACTTTTTATATTCCAGCAGCACAAATACCTAATAATATTGATGATTTAGAAGTAATTTATGCTTTCATAGAGAATCCGGCTATGGCTATTGATCCTAAACTAGAGTAAAAATGAAAAGAGGAAAATATCGGTTGTTAGCAGTATTGTTAGCTATGCTAATGATAACTCTTCCATTTTCTTCTGCTTTAGTATTTGATATTGAGGAAAAAGCTAAGGAAGCTAATGTTGGCGAAGCAATAATAGTAAATGTTCAAGGTTATGAACCGACTGTAATTCCTTCTTCTTTGATAGAAGACGGCGATGTTCCTATTTACGCATTCTTGACAGGAATTACTACAGCAAGACTTTTAGGTGCTCAAGCCAATTATGAACCATTTTACGGCCAGGCTGTAATCAAGCAGGTTGTTGTGACGCCATTAGACGAATCTACAAAAAATGCAGTACGTGGAACACCAAAACATGTTCAGCCTAAACAATACAGTTTAGAAGATTTAGGTTATTTAATAATCACATTAAAACAAATTGAAAAAGAAGCAGATGTTCCAGCTTCAGATAAGAATTATGGATTATTGGGCGGCTCAGATCTAACTTTAAACATGAGAGCTGAAGTCACGTTTGAAAATGTTGAAAGGCTTTTTAGTTTAGTGCATCAGGATTTGGTTCTTGAACAATATCCAAATGAAGATGAATGGAAATCTCAAGCATTGGATGCTTCAAGTTTCTTTAGTAATCGTGGTTTTGTTAGGGCAAGAGAAATAAGCAATGACAATGTCAAATTAACAGTGTATGGTGGTTCTGATATGGTTTGGCCCTACACAGGCGCACCAAGACCAATAGGAGATTTATCATTAAAAATTGGAGAAACTTCTGATTATTATAGATTGTCTGAAATGCAGGGCTTGGCTACAAACGCTTTCAGGGTTAAATTAGTAGAAATAGTAAATCCTACTGAAAGAAGAGCGAAAATAAAAGTAACTATTAATGGGCAAACTCAAATAATGATAGTCAAGGTAGGCTCAAAAGTTTATCCAGGTTCAAGGTTAACTATTACAGCAATAGATGCATCCAACAATGAAGGTAGTGTAAAAGAATCTGTTTCGATTAAAGATTATTATGGTGGAGCAGATGGTTTGCTTACAAAGTCTTCTAAGACAGAAACTAATCAAGTTGTAGAAGATGTTTGCAAGGATAGTGTTATTTTATTAGATGTAACAGAAGATGAAGCATCTTGGCTAGAAAAGATTCAAGGAACTACAGATGTTGCTGTTTATTGTACAGCTGCAGCTAAATATCTAGAAATTGTTAAGAATTATTATGGTATTGTTGACAGCAAAGGGGTGTTATATGAAGATTTAGCTAATTACAGGCTGGGACAAATTTATGAATGGTTAAATGATAATCAAAGAGCTTTAGATTATTATAAGGCAGCAGTCAAAAACAAGAACGGAGAATTCATGGCTGATGCAATGTATAAAATTGAGACTTTGGAAAAACAAAAGAATATTTATGCTCCATATATGGATTTTTATGAAAACAATCAAAACATTCGAGTACAGCTTGAAGGAGTATTATGGCAGGATAAAGATAACATGCCGACAGCAAATGTTCAGATTTCTGGAGAAACTACTAAACCTTTAGTTGTTGGAAAAAACTTATTCTTACAAGATTTACAAGAAACGATTGAGGGCAGAACTTATAATTATAATTGGGAAGTTCAAAGAATGGATTTTAATTATATTACTGTTGAGAAAAAATATACTACTAATCAACCAAAAGAATATCGTTCTTTAACTGAACAAATTTATTTGAGACAGAAAAAAGTTTTAGACAAAAAAGATGTTTATGTTTCTGACATTGATTTGAAGAAATATGCTTTGGTTTCAATATTGCCAGGTTCAGGAGAGCCTTTGGTAAGTATTTCAAATTTCACAGTACATATTCCTATAGAAAAAAGAGCAATTGATTTCACGCCTGCACAAATTGCCAGTCAGTTAAACAAAACTCAGGAAATAATTAAAGATTTAGATAATATTATTGAAAAGCTAGACAAGGTAGTTACAACATGGCGTAAAGTTTGCATGGTGACATTTGCTTACTTGACAATAAAAAACAGTTTATTTTCAGGATTGGCAAGAACACAAGCAAGACGTTTTGCCTTGAATGGTTTGGATGGCAAGAGTGGCTGGAACCAGTTCTGCAGGGAAAACAGCGGTGTTGGTAAAACCTATGGTCGTTATGATGATTGTATCTTGGAAAATTCTGGAGATATTACTACAACAATAAACTCTGCTCAGGAATCAATTGAACAAGTAAATGATGATATGGATAATTATAAGGAAAAACCTTGGTACAAAGAACTAAATAAAAATTTTACAGAACTGGACAAGTATGGGAAATATATGGGTGAAGACTTGCAAGATCCTCAAGTTCTAAGAGATTATAGGTATTGGCAATTAATGAAAGATTCAGACGCTTATGTGCAGTTTGATAAATATAATTTCAAAAAAGAAGTTGATACTAATATTCAATTATTTAATTTAACACAAAAAACTAAAGAGGATGCTTACCAAAAAACTCTTGAAGAATTAAAAAGTTATCAAGGATTTGATAGTTTTGAAGAAGATAAAAAGCTTAAGGTATTTTCAGACCTTTATTCTGCAAACAAGATTAATGTCAAGATTGAATCTAGTTCTTTTTCAATGATTGATAAATTGAATTTAGGAACATTATCAAGAGTAAGGACTGATGCCCAAAAGAACATTCATTATGCTTATACTGAAAGCGGAGAAAAACAATTGCAATTGGCAACAGCTCAAGATTATAGAGATAATTTAAAAAAGAAATGGGATAAAGAAACAGATCAAACTAAAAAGGATCAGTTAGAAAAAGAAATTCAAAGTGTAGAACAAAGATATAGTAAAACAGGATTAAAAGCAGTAGCATTAACAACAAACCAAGGCCAAGTTTACAAAGAAGGGGATAATTTTTATGTTTCACAATCTAAGGCATATAGTGTTGGTGACTTAAATAAAGAATATGCTAAAGGCGCAACCTCAGAATTTTATCCAGATGGAAAACCTTATTGTATTCCAACTTCACAGGGTAATTTTGTTAAAATATTAGATTTCCATAAAGATGGTAGTCCCAGTATTATACAAGAATGGAACATTGGTTCTGACGGTTTATTATGTACTAATGATGATATCTTAGTAAAACATGAAAGTGTATTGGCTAGGCCAGAATATCAATCTGAAAATAATGCTTTACTAAATCAAGTTAGCAGAATGGGAATACATAAATCTGGAGATTCTATAAATGTTGGTGGCAAAAATTTCTTGGTAAGTTCTTCAAGGTCACAAGCAGATTATATGAAAGAGCAACCTAATTGTTTTGACACAATGGATCCAGGAGATTGTCAATTATTGTTTGGGGTATGCGATCCAGTAATGTGCCCTCCTTCCAGGTTTAATTTAGGTGGCACATGGCAGGTTAATGATGTTGTACAAACTGGTTTAGTAGGTTCAATCATTTTAGGACTTCCTAATTTTAATCTTCCTTACGAACCAGTTCCAATTTGTTTGACAGGAGTATTAGCAGGATTGCAAAACATTAAATCCGTTTTAAGGGGTTATGTTGAATGTTTAAATACAGCACAAGTGCAAGGCAAGAGTGTAGGCATTTGTGACAAAATAAGGTCTGTGTTTGTTTGTGAACTATTATGGAGAGAAGGCATCGCCATATTAAATGTAAAAGGCAGCTTGTTGACATGGGTTGCACAAACATTGTTTGGCCAAGAAAGAGGCGGCTCAGAATATTTGACATTTGAAAGCAGTTTACAAAATATTGCTGACTCAGTTAGTTTCTTTACAAAAAGTTATGCAACAACTGCATTTGCAGCATATCAATCAAGATCCTTTAATGAAGTTGGTACAACAATTTGTAAACAAGCAATCTTTGGAAAGTTTCCAGGCTTAGGAAGTTTCTTGGATGAAATAGCACAGCCAGAAAGTCCGCCTCAATATACTGCTTTATTAACAGAAATGCCATTCTCAGAAAGATTACAACAATCAAGATATCAAACATTTTATCATATTTATGCAGGTGAAGATAAAGAAGCTACAATTTCTGTTTGGTTAGAAGATTCTACAAGAAAACTGCCAGCTTATTATGTAACAGATAGATGTGAAGGAAGAAGATCAGACATTCCTAAAGGCGGTATATCTTCACAGAATTTGGATTGTGTTGCTCCAAGTGGTTATGATAGAGTATGTATTTCTATTAATGGGATGTTAGAATGCGGTTTTGGAAAAGTTAGTTCTGATTTTGCCATTGATTATTTGAATGATTTAATAGTTGAAGATGAACTTGGAAGAAAAATTTCTTCTGAAGAAGATTGTTATCCGAGCGCACCAAAAACAAGCCCTAGTTTGTTGAGTTTGCCTTTGCCTGGTGAAATAGATATGATGAATACCGGTATTGTAAGAGTATGTTCCTTGCAAAACCCTGGTCAAAGTACAAGCGCAAAGAACTGGAAAGTAATAGGAAATTGTGGCAAAGATTCTACTGGCAGAAGTTTGGGCAGCTGTTGGGTTGATACAACAACAGTTTCAATTCATGATACTGAGAGGATGGCTAATGTTATGGATGCATTAAATGAACAAGGGTTTGAACAACAAAAATTAAGTCTTGGAATTACTGGATTGTTGGATAAAGAACAAAGTTTATTGGAATTAAACAGGATAAATCAAATGGCAAAAGATGATTATAAAACTAAGTTGTCTGCATTAATTTCATATTCATTGTTAAGTAAAGCCACGGCAGAGCCAAAAATAGCTGCTGAAGCCAGCTATAAGGCTGTAGAGTTGTTACTAAGTAAAGAAATTCTTGAATTGGCTAAAAAAGATCCTGATAGAATTATCAATCAATTTAAAGTTGAATTCCAGAAAGAATTGGAAAAGATTTTACTTGAATATACAAATAAGGCAAAAGAGGCAAGAAGCAAATATTCTGGAGATGATTTGGAAGAACAAATGAAAGATTTAGAAGAGCAATATATGGATGCAGTTGAACAAGCTTATAAAAAAGTTACAGAAGATATCTCGGCTAAATTTAAAGGAACAACAGATGATGTTAATGCCTTAATAGAAAAAGAAATTGAAACAAAATTATATGAAGAATATTATAATAAAGATTTAAAACAAATTACTATAGTTGCTGGAACACAAAAAGTAGTTGAATCTAAATGTAATGAATGTAGTGGTTTAACTTGTAATACAGATAAATGTCATGCATTAGGAAATTGTTATTTAGAAAAAAAGTGGTATGGTGTGAATTTATTGGCTTCTTCTTGTAATTTCTGTACACAAGCAACTTCTTGTTCTGATTTTAATGATGATTTTACAATGTGTAATAACCAACAATGCACAGCTACTTTAGGAGGCTGTGAATATAAAGAAGGAAAATGTGTAAAAAAAGAAATATCATTAGGAATACCATTTGTTAGTCCTGCAGAAGCACAATGTTCTTTTATTGTAGACACTGCTGCTTTATACCTGAATACCGGTTATGGTGACCTAGGCGATTGTTCTCCAGAAAAGGCAAAAGCAGAACTATGTACAACACAATGTGGTTCTTTTGTTAATAATGTATTTGGTTATTGTGGTGTTGATATAGGGATTCCTTTAGGGCATGGAAGGACAAAATGTGATGCTACTTCTTATGTTTCAGATAATAAATTTACAGATGAAAGATATTTACAACCAGGTGACTTATTTGTTGCTTCATCTACTAATTCTGATATAGATATTGCAAAATTCGGACATACTGGCATTTATGTTGGGAAAGGTAAGCTTAGCGAATTGACAGAGAACAGAAAATGCTATTTGAAATTCACACCAGATTCTGAAGGAGATTATGTTTTCATTCATTCAACTGGTCCTGTTTGTTATATGACATTAACACAATTAAAAAGAGATAGGCAAATTTATACTTATTGCAGGCATGATGCTTGTTGTTTATCTAATGATCCTGTTTGCCATAAAACACAACCTGATACTAATCTTTTAGCACAAATTAGATAAAAATGGAAATAAACAAAATCTTTAAGAAACATTTCTGGAAATTTTTAATAATTGATTTTGTATTTGTATTTCTGCTTTTAAGTTTTATAATTTTTTCAAAACTTAAAGTAAAACAATATTTTTCATTGATTGAGAATTATACTACTGAAATTTCAGGATTACAAGTTGCTTTACAGCAGGAAAGCGCAGAAGGTTTGGCCAATTTACAAGTTTTATTATCTCAAATGGCACCATTAGCAGACAAATTAGTATTATTTGCATTATTTGTAGTGCCAACAACAATTTTTATATTATGGGTATTAAATCAAACAATGAATTTTAGTTTAATAAATAAAGATAAATGGTTTTCCTTGAAACATTTGTTACACTTTACACTTTATACTTTGCCATTTTTCTTATTATTTTTGCTTATAGGAAATCAATTATTGACTTTGCTTTATGAAAGATTATTAGCAGTAATGATTAGTTGGCAATTTTATGTTTATTTTATTTTGTTAGTGTTACTATTTTATTTGGCACAAGTATTCTATTCATTTGTTTTCAAAGAACAATCTTCCAATTTAATAAAAAAATCTTTTTTAATAGCAGTAAAAGAATTTTCAAATCTTTTTGTTTATTATTTGCCTTATATTGGAACATGGTTTATTGTTTTTATTTTATTAATTAGTACTTTCTTAAAATATACTGCTAAGGATTATGTTAGTTTATTATTAATCTCAATTCCCTTAATTTTCTTTTTATTAGTTTTATCTTGGTTTAGAATATTTTTTACCCAAAAAGTTCAAGAAAAATTTTAAATATTCTTTAATAAACAAAATATTATGATTATTGTGGATAATTTTGAAGAAATTTTAATTAAAGAAAAATTAGGTTCAAAAGTAACTGAAAAATTAGCAGGTAACACTCCCAAATCTGCATTATTATTTTACAATTTTTTTAAACAAGATTTAGAATACAAAGTTTTGAATTTAGGAGATTCATCAAAAGCTTATTTTAGAAGAGCTGAAGAATTAGCAAAAGAATGGAATTTGGATTTTGAAAGTTTTAAAAAAACTTTTTCTTACAATGCCTTTGTTAATGTGTATAATAAACCTGTTTATGAATTTAATAATAATCAGGATGTAATAATGTATTGGGGTGCTGCAATGAAATGCTTGCAGACATTTGAAGGAGATAGAGAACAAAATTATTTGGACATTATAGAAGAAGAAAGAATTAAAGGTTTATTTCAAAAATTGACAGATTTAGAAGTACACGATAATATTCGTAAGAGGCATAGGAATGAATGCTTTAAACCAATAACAGATAAAGAATTATGTAATGTAATAGAAAACGACTTTTTATCATTAAATTCAAAAGGAGTAATAATAACTAACCAAAGCAAGGATACAGCTCAAATAAGGCGAATATTGTTTTCTTACAACCTTAAACCTCTAAATTACTTCTTTATAAAACCTTTAGAAGAATTCTTGCCTTATGAACGTTTTTTGACTATTTGGCGGCAACCAAAACACTTATAAATAGTTAACTACTAATAAAGAGTAACAAAATGTCAATTATAAACAAGATTAAGGACATAGGAAAATATGTGGCTTTAGGGTTGGCTGGATTATATACATTTAATTCTTTACCAGCAAAAGCTCTAGATTTAACCCCTAAACCTGCTAAAGTATTACAATTAGATAATTTAGAACTTAAATTAGAAATGCCTAAACAAGGTTTAGAAAAGAAATTTCTCCCTAAGTTATCACCGATATATGAAATTGATAAAGAAGAACCTAAAAAAGAAAAAATAGAAAATGATGATATTGATTGGACTAATTATTTTGTAGAAGTTCCATTGAATACATTTGGTTCTTTTATATTAACAGTATTTGCTCATGAATTAGGGCATGCAACTACTGCTAAATTATTGGGTTGTGAAGATGTAAGATTGCATGGTCCTGATTTGAGCAAAGGACTATTTGGAGCTTCTTCATATACATTTCCAAAAAACAGAGATTTGACTAAAAATGAGCAAAATTTAATTAGTGCTTATGGAACAGGAACTACTTCTTTATTGAGTGATTTGCTTTATCAAGCAATCAAAGAAGACAATGTGCCTGATTCACTAAAGCAGCTAACTGCAACAGCATCATTAATGATGTTGACAGACAGGCATATGTATCTTTGGTCATCTGCATTAAAGAATTATTTAAGAATGGAAATAGATTCTAGCAATGACTTTCATTCAATTATGAAAAGAAGTGTAGATAATAGGTTAAGTTGGACAGATATTAACAATCAAGGATTTTTTCATGGAGTGGAGGGATTATATCAAAAAGATAAAGATGGCAATCCAGTCAAATTAAGATTTTATGCAGACAAGGAAGGGAAATTTAGAGAATTGATAAAAAAATATGATGTTGAAACTATTAAAAAAATGCCTGATAATATTCAGAAAAAGCTGGATATAAGTTATGGTGTTGCTTTAGGTGCTTCATTATTGGAATTAGGATTAAGATGGGAAGAAATTGCTTTTCTGACACAGACTGCTTTAGGCATGGATGCAAAAAAGCCCGAAGGATTTAATTTATTTCATGCAGGATTTTATCCGATAGAAAATGGTTTTTTCATAAGCTTAGATGGAACTTGGTAATAGAAATACATCTCTATAAAATTTAGATTTTTTTGGCATTCAATCTTGCTTTTTCAAAGTTATTATTCTTGGTAAGCTCTTCTTGAAGAAGCCTGTCAAGGTCTTCAGGATGCTGCCTACAGTTGTATTCAAGACTACTAGAATCAATATGTGCCTTTGCATAATCCATTTCATTAGCCATAAGGAATCGTTCATGTAGCTCATGGAGAAGTATAAATTTCCTTTCTCTTTCTGAAATTTCTTCATCAAGCCATACTTCATTCTTTGGCACAAACTTGTAAACGTAATCATGACCACCCTGCGTAAAGTCAATGTAAAATAAGTTTCTTATGAGGTTTGCATCTACAAGCCATACTTTTACATATCCACTATAGCATTCAATCTGTAGCTTCTTTATCATTTGCATGGAAATTTCCTTGTTTGGCATTTCAGCAATGCCTAATTTTGCCATCAATGCCTTTTTCCTCATTCTCCTTTCTGCATTGCTTGCCTTAGTGATTGCATCCTCATAAGACATGCCTTGAGACATTAGTTTATGCTCAATCAGTAAATGTTCTATGTAGAATGATTCCTCCCCTATTGTTTCTTTTTGATCAATCCAGAATTCATCTTTTGGGATATACTTAAATTTATAGTGCTGCCCGAAATTTGGGAATTCAACATCAATATTGTCTCTTATGTATCTTCCGTCAACAAGCCAGACTTTTATATCAGAGACATTTAAAATTTGCTTTATGTAGGGTTTTTCCATATAAAATGATATATGAATTGTTTGTTTAAAAACTTTGCTAGGCTTTATCTTTCTCATAAAAATTTATTAACCTAAGTAGCATTAATTCTCTATGGCAATTCATTCACTTTGTAGGATTATATCAAAATTAGGAATAATGTCTAGGAATCAGGCAGAGAAAATTATTCTAGAAGGCAAAGTGTGTGTCAATGATAAAAAAATAACTAAACCTAAGTTTAGAGTTGACATTGTCAAAGATAAGTTATCTATTGATAATAAAACTGTTTCTTCAAAGAAAAAAATTTACTATTTACTTAACAAACCTGAAAAGGTTGTTACAACAAGATTTGATCCTGAAAAAAGAAAGACAGTATATGATTTTGTCAAAGTTGATTCTTGGATTTTTCCTGTTGGCAGATTAGATTACGATACTTCAGGATTATTGATAATGACTAATGATTCAAGATTAGCTGAACATATAACTAACCCTTCTTCAGCAATATGGAAAACTTATATTGCAAAAGTTAAAGGCAAAGTTAATGATAATTTGGTTAAAAGATTAGAACAGGGAGTTAATCTCAATGAAGGCAAGACTTTGTATGCCAAAATTAAGTTAATTTCTTCAGCAGATAATTCTACTAGGATTTCCATAAGTATTCATGAAGGAAAAAATAGGCAGATTAAGAGAATGTTTCAAAGTTTAGGAATAAAAGTATTATCTCTTAAAAGAATTGCAATTGGCAATATTCAGGATGATTTCTTAAAACCTGGACAATACAGAGAATTGACTTCAAAAGAGTTGAAAATGCTTGAACAATAACTTTATTAATGAATTATTATTCAAATTTAAACAATGGGCCCGTAGCCCAGCCTGGATAGGGCGACAGCCTTCTAAGCTGTAGGTCGAGGGTTCAAATCCCTCCAGGCCCATTTTTTTAATAACTTTTATAAAGCATTAATAAATTACTATAAGCTAATGCAGGCGTGGCCAAGCGGCTAAGGCGTTCGGCTGCAACCCGGATATTCGCAGGTTCGAGTCCTGCCGCCTGCTTTTCTTAAAATGGATAAATCACCACAAGGACACATTGATGAAGATATCAAACCTTTATTAGAAAAGATAAATAAGCATAAGGAATATGAAACTACTAGTTCTTGTTCAGGCAGGATAGTATTGTTGGAAAACCAAAAGAAAGGCACAACTGCTTGGAAATTTAAATCTCATACCAAAGTTAATGTGGAAGATGTTTGGAAAAATCTGCCAGAAGGTAATATTTGGTTTATGCAAGAGCCGATGATACTGCATGTCAAATGCAAAGACCTAGAATCTGCAAAAGAATTGATTGACAAAGCAAACAAAGTAGGTTTTAAGGCAGCGGCTTTATCTCCAAAAACGTTTACTGTTGTAATTCAAGGTGTAGAAAAGATAGAAACAATTTTGAACAAAAAGTTAATTTCAAAAGAATATTTGACATTATTGGTTGAAGAAGCCAATAAGAAATTATTAGCAACTAAAAAAAGAATGAAAGAATTAGAAAATTTATTTTAAAATAGATATCCCAAACATTAATATACAACAAATATTATTAATTAAATAAGAGGTGGTCCTTAAAATGAAAAAATTATTAATAATATTATTGATACTTTCTATATTCTTAACAGCATGTACTGTTCAAGAATCTTCCGAAGTTGTTTCAGAAGAAATAGTTGAAGAATTAACAGATAATTTAGAAATAATTGAGGAAGAACAAGAAGCATTAGAAGTAGCTGAAGAAGTTGAAGAAGTAACAGAAGAAGAACTTCCAGAGGAAGTTGTAGAAGCACCAAAAGAAGATATAAAATATCTTAAGGTTGCAGAAGGCGACACAGTTACAGCCTATGACAAAACAATATTTATAGAAACCATAGATAATTATGGTAGTTTGGTAGCATTTAGAGCTAATGGTTTAAGAACTAAGTTAATGAGCACAAGAATGCCTGAAGTCTTGGATGGTTATGTCTATGAGATAGTTGAATCAACTTTCAATAAAGATTCTATGGTTACTTTATCTATGAAGCCTTTAGTGTTAGGAGCTAATGAATATTATTTGAAAAAACCTGAAAAAGTTACTGTAAATAATGTTGTAGTAGAATTAGGCGATGTAAAGTCTCCAACACACGGTTTGGCTTCAACATATATCGCTATTCCTGGAGTTATAGACAACTTGTGGATTAGGGAAGGAGAATCTAAAACTGAAGGTGGCTTAAAAATAACCTTAGTTAAAGCTTTCTATTTATTTAATGATGCAGCTATCTTAAAGATAGTTCCTGCATAATTTTTTCTTTTTTTATTCCTTGATGGGATAGGAATACCCCGCAGCTTGCTGCGGAATTATTTAACCACTTGCCACTTGACAAGGATGCGAATAAGGTTTATAAATTCCTTTCAGTTTTTTGTGAATAGGTGATTTGATATTTTAAAGACAT
>JAHIMK010000011.1 GCA_018896675.1 Nanobdellota archaeon | reverse complement strand
TGCGGTAAGTAACGCTTTGGGAGATGAAAGGTTGCTTTCGTCAATGAACCAAGAACTCTCTTTGCATTCAATCTAATGGATGCCCCACAGCTTGCTGTGATTGGGAGGCTTCACTTTACATAATCTTTATAAGTAATAGTTAGATTTCTAGGATAAAATGGTAAAAGAAGATTATAAACCAATAAAACCTGCTAAAATAGGTTTTGCTCAAAAGATATTGTTGGGAATAGCTGCTTTAGGTTTAGCAGGAACTGTTGCTTATTCTTTGATTGATAATTATTTGAATTATACCAAAGTTGAAGTCTATAATTCTAGTGTTGAAGCATTACGAATTGATTTAAATAAATATGATTATGGGAATCATAGTGAAAGAAGAATTCTTATTAGATATAAAGAATGTTATGGGAAAATTGATAAAAAAGAACAAATAGATGCAATAATAAATCGAGAATCTCAAGATGAATTTAAAGGACTTATTTTAAAAATAGATATCCTTCAGCCTTATCATAAAGTATATTATGATTTTGATTGTGATGATAAAGTAGATTTAATAGAATATAGAGAAGATGGATTTAAAAGAGCAGATAAGTTTGGAATTCAAGATAAATTGTTTGAACAAGCTAATGAAGATCTAGCTAAATTTAAAAAAGATCTTAAAGAACATGTTGATTTACAAGAAGAAATAAATAAAAAATGGCAAGTAGAAAAAAATGAATAAAGAAGATTATAAACCAATAAAACCTGCTAAAATAGGTTTTGCCCAAAAATTATTATTAGGAATTGCTGCTTTAGGTTTAGCAGGAACTGTTGCTTATTCTTTGATTGATAATTATAGAAATAGAACTGAAGTTGAATTTGAAAAAGATTATTCTAAATTTGAAGTTACTTTTGATAAATATACTAATGGAGATTTACAAAGAAGAGTTTTTACACAACATAAAAAATGTTCTGATAGGATTCATGGTGTACAATATGGCCGTCCTCTTACTATTGGTGGAGAAAGACTTTATTCAACGGATAACTTAGGAGATTTATTAGAAGTAAGAAATGGTAAACTTAAATATTTTTCAGAGAAATCTGCATCTTATTATGATTTTGATTGTGATAAGAAAATGGATTTAATTAAATTTAATAAACTTTTTGAAGAAGTAAATAGATTTGAAGGTGAACCGGAGTTATTTAAAAAAGCTAATGAAGAGTTAGCTAAATTTAAAAAAGACATTAAAGAACATATGGATTTAGAAAAAGTTACAAAAGAGTGGTTAGGAGAAAAATAAAATGAGTTTAAAGAAAAAGTTAGCAATATTAGGCATGAGCTTAGGTTTGTTAGGATTAAGTGCAAATGTAAATGCTGATGATAAAAAAGTGCCAATTAAAATTAAAGCTACAAAACATTCTATATCTTTTAGTCAAACACAGAAATATAATGAGTCTGTTAAATTTAATGATAAGACTTATATTTTAGAAACTACAGCTACTTTAACTTATTGGAGAAATCCTGAATGTAAAAAAGGAGAACAGCCATGGTATAATGGTGAACATGTTGTTTCTACAGTTTCAAATCAGGCTAAATCTTATTTGCTCATGTTCAATGATTTTGACTGTGATGGTCAAGTAGACCATATTTTTAGTCCTATATTGAATATGGATTATTATAGGGAAGATACTGTTAAGTTTAAAGATAAAGATGAAAAAGAGTATATTAGGCGCTTAACAGCTTTTCAGTTTGGAGATATGAATTTTAAACTGCAAAAGGATGAATTTAACAAAGAAGGTTTATTAGATGCTAAAGTCGATTCTTGGCTAAAACAGTTAAAAAAGTAGATGAAAACTTTTATTAATCTTTAATTCCTTTATTTTACTTAATGGTAAAAGGAGAGGACTTAATTATTGGTGATGCAACAGGTATTAAAGTAAGTCATATAATAAAAACCTCAATTGTTACCGCATTTACTATTGCAGCAGCTTTTATCTGGAAAGATGTTATTTTAGAATTTATTCAGGCGATATTACCCACTGCAAATGAATTATTATACAAATTTATTGCAGCCACTTTGGCAACCATAGTTGTTATAATCTTAATTTACATATTTTTGGAAACAGAGTCAGAAGTAGAATTTTTAATAGCAAAAATGCATAAAAATAAAAATAAGCCGAAAAAGATAAAAGGGGTTAAGATTCTTAAAGTTTAATTCTTAAAATGGTTGAAGTAAAAGTACATAGATTGGATAAAGAATTAGAAATGCCTAAATATGCTAAATTAGGTGATGCTGCTTTTGATTTGAGAAGTGTTGAAGATAAAGTAATTTTGGCTGGAAAGAAAGAATTGATTAAAACAGGGTTAAGAGTAGCTGTTCCTAAAAATCATTGTGGATTGATATGGGATAGATCAGGTTTAGCAGCAAAGCACAGCATACATTGTTTAGCTGGTGTTTTAGATTCTGGATATCGTGGAGAAATAGTTGTAGTTTTGCATAACTTAGGTCATGAAGATTTTAAAGTTGAAAGAAGTATGCGTATTGCACAAATGTTAATCCAGCCAGTGGTTAATGCTAAATTAATTGAAGTTGATGAGTTGGATGAAACTGAAAGAAGTGATAAAGGTTTTGGAAGTTCTGGTTTAATTTAATATTACAATTGCAAAGTTTAAAATTATTGCAAAGCTTACCCATGAGATATAAGGTATTAAAATGTAAGCGGCTTTCTTTGAAATTTTATAAAATTCTTTTATAGTTAATAAGATAAATATTTCTAAAATAAAAATTTCTATTAAAGCTAACAAAGGTGATTGCAAGCCAAAAAATAAAATAGACCATAATATGTTTAATCCTAATTGTATACTAAAAAAAGTCAATGCTAATTTATTATCTTTTTTTATCCAAATCAAATATAATGCGATACCCATTAATATAAATAAAAAAACCCATACTGGTCCAAAAATCCAATTTGGTGGATTAAAACTTGGTTTTATAATTGTTGCATACCATGAACTAATTTTAGGTGTTGTAAATAAAGAACCTATAAAACCAGCTAACTGTGGAAGTAATAATGCAAGGATTAATTTTTTCCAATCAATTTTCATTAATTTTAAATTGTTTTTGAAGTTTAAATGGATTTCTAATATTTCTGAAAAATCTAGTGAAAATTTCCAATTAATTTTAAAAAGGCTTATTTGTTCTAAATAAAAAAGTATATAAATAAGTATACTTAGAGTATACTTTATGAGAAAAGAAAATGCAAGTAGGAAAAGTAAGTATAAAACCAACAAATCATTATTTGATTTATCATCAAGATGTAGAATGGTGTTTAGTATTAATTACAATTTTATCTCCTACGAAAACTTTGAAAAATTTAAGATATGGTAAAGATAGATTTACTTACATAAAACAATTTAAAAAATATTTGATTAAAGTTCATACAAAATTTGATGAAATTGAACAAATAATGTATGTTATAAATGCATTTAAAACAAAAAAATGAAATGTCAGCAATGTAAAACAAATTTGGAAGAAATTAAGTTTGATATAGGCTATGGTATAAATGTTGAATCAAAACATTGTAAAAAATGTGGATTTAATGTTACAGATGATAAAAAGATGAAAACTGCTTTAATTGCTTTTAAAAAACAATCTGCTAAAGAAGTTAGAGTAGTAAGAATTGGAACTGGTTTGGGCATAAGATTCCCTAATGAAGTTGTTAAAGGTTTAAAATTAAAAAAAGGTATGGATGTATTGTTAATGCCTGAAGAAAAAGGTTTAAAAATTATTTGTGAAAGCTAAAACCTATCCTACAGAATAATAATCTTTATTAATGAAAGATTTATCTAAAGATTAGATTTTTAAAAAGAGGTAATATGCAGACAAAATTAGATATAGGGAAATCTAGCAACATTAAAACTAATGCTGAAAATATGGCTAAGCACCATAAAGAGATTTCTGTTTCTGAATTCTTCTTGAAAAATAGGCATTTGTTAGGTTTTGATAATCCTAGGAAAGCTTTGTTGACAACTGTTAAGGAAGCTGTTGATAATAGTTTAGATGCTGCTGAAGAAGCAGGAATACTTCCAGTAATAATTGTTAATATGACTGCTGTAAAAGATGCAGTAGATAGATATACTATCTTGATTGAAGATAATGGTCCAGGCATAGTAAAAGCTAATGTTCCAAGAGTCTTTGGAAAGTTATTATATGGTAGCAAGTTTCATCGTTTAAAATGTTCTCGCGGTCAACAAGGTATTGGGATTTCTAGTGCTGGTATGTACGGACAGTTAACTACTGGTAAAGCAGTTAGAGTTTGGTCAAGGATAGACAAGAATAAGCCTGCTGAATATTTTGAATTAGTTATTGATACTAAATCTAATGAGCCTCAAGTTCTTAAACAAGAATCAGTTGAATGGGATAAAGATCATGGAACAAAAGTTATAATTGAATTAGAGGGCAAATATTTGAAAGGGCGTCAAAGTGTTGATGATTATTTAAAACAAGTTGCAATTGCTAATCCTCATGCGCATATTATTTATGATTCGCCATTAGAAAGATTAGAGTTTCCAGCTATTGTAAAACAGTTGCCTAAGGAGCCTAAGGAAATCAAGCCACATCCTTATGGTGTAGAATTGGGTATATTGATGAAAATGTTGAAAGATACCAAGGCTCGAAACCTTGCAGGGTTTTTAAAATCTGATTTCTGTAGAGTAAGTTCAAAAGTTGCAAAAGAAATTTGTGATAAAGCTAAGCTTTATGTTAATGCTAGGCCTTCAAGGATAGCCCTTCAAGAAGTTGATGCTTTGTATAGAGCAATACAAGAGACAAAGATTATGTCTCCGCCAACAGATTGTTTAGTACCAATTGGTGAAGATATTTTAGTTAAAGGTTTGAAAAAAGAAATTTCTGCTGATTTTTATGCGGCTGTAACTAGGCCACCTTCTGTTTATCGAGGAAATCCTTTTCAGATTGAAGTAAGTATTGCATATGGGGGTGATATTCCTGCAGATAATTTAGTAAAAATATTAAGGTTTGCAAACAGAGTTCCTTTATTATATCAGCAAAGTGCTTGCGCTTCATATAATGCTGTTTTGAATACTGCTTGGAGAAATTATAATTTAAGCCAAAGCAAAGGTGCACTTCCTATTGGTCCAGTAGTTATAATGGTTCATATGTCTTCAGTTTGGGTACCTTTTACCTCTGAAGCTAAAGAAGCTATTGCATCCTATCCGGAAATCATTAAGGAAATGAAATTGGCTTTACAAGAGTGTGGAAGAAAGTTAGGATTGCACATCAGAAGTGTTAAGAAAAGTCAGCAGGAAGCTAAAAAGAAAGGTTATATTGAAAAATATTTACCACATATTGGTATTGGATTAAAAGAAATATTAGGATTTTCAGATAAGGATGAAGCTAAATTATTAGAAACTTTAAAAGATGTTTTGGAGAGAAGCAGACAATGACAACATTAATCAAAATTCAGGCTAGTGCAAAACAGGTTTATGATAAAATTTTAAAAAGAAAAAAACCTGACATGAAATTTCCATTAAGGTCTTTAAGCAATGTAACTTATGATCCAAAGAAAGGATACTTTGAACTTAAAGGTCAATATAAAGAAAGAACTTTAACTGTAAATACTGTAAAAACTTTTGCTCAAACTTTAAGAATGATGGCATTGAGCAAACAAATATTAGAAAAAGATGATATTGCTACCAAAAGAGAAGCGTATTATGTTTCTAAAAACTGGGGAGATGCTAAGTTTAGTGAACAGCCCGAATCAGATTCTGTAATGGATGATGTTGAAGCAATGTTTGAAGTTAACAGAGAACAATTAGGATTCATACCTGAAGAAAAAGGTGGAGATGTTGCTGGACAATTAATTGTTATTGATAAAGATGATAAAGGTAAAGATTTAAAGATTGACTGCACTAAGTTTGGTTCAGGAGCCTATAGTATTCCTTCTAATGTTGAAGTTTTAAAATTTGAGACTAAAGCAGAATTTATTTTAGCTATAGAAACTGCAGGTATGTTTCAAAGATTAGTTAAGCATAATTATTGGAAAAAAGCTAATTGCATTTTAATTTCTATGGGCGGAGTTCCAACAAGAGCTTGTAGAAGATTTATTAGACGTTTAAGTGATTCTAAAAAACTGCCAGTATATGTATTTGTAGATGGAGATCCTTATGGGATGGGGAACATTTATAGAACATTGAAAGTAGGTTCAGGTAATGCTGCGCACATAAATGAATTCTTTTGTGTACCGCAAGCTAAATTTATAGGCATAACTCCGCAAGATATTATTGATTATAAGTTGCCGACTCATCCTTTGAAAGATGTTGATGTTAAAAAGATTAAAGACATGTTAAAGAATGATCCTTTTATCAAACATCATAAAGAATGGAGAAAGGCTTTAGAACAGTTGGCTAAAATGAAAGTAAGAGCAGAGCAGCAAGCTTTAGCGGCTTGGGGTTTGAATTATGTAATAACTGATTATTTACCAAAGAAATTAAAAAATCCTAAAACTTGGTTGCCTTAATCATCTAGTAAGGCTTTACATTCATTAAGAAGTTCTTGATTAGAACAACTTTCTTTAGAAATTAAAGTTGCTTCCATATTAGAATTAAATATAAAATCATAAACATGTTCTTTATAATTAAAAGTTTCAAATTCATTCCATGTTGGGTCTAATTCTTTCCAACCATATTCTGGAATATAAAAAGCAGCCCAAGCATGTCCTCCTAAATTTTTATTTAAATAAGCTTTACTATGGATAGTTTTTGCAGGGATACCATAGCTTCGAGCCATTGCAACTAATAAATAAGACATGTTAACACATTTTCCTAATTTAGTTTCAAGAACTTTAACAGCTGTCATATCTTTAGAATTCCAAGATAATTGTAATATCTCCCACTTTTCATCAAATAGTTTTAAAATTTCTTTAGCTATTTCTTTAGATTCTTTTGCTTCTGGAATAAAAATGTTTTCTGTAACCAATAAAAGATTTTCATCCCATCTTTCTTTAGATATTTTTAAATTTAATTCTTTTTTTAAAATATCATAATTAAATGTTTTATCCATTATAAAATAAACATCGTCTTTATCTTCTAAAGGTAGTGAATCAATAGTTTTTGCTACTCTTTCTATAAGTTTAGGCGGTAAAGCAAAATATTCTATATTGTTATAAATCCAATGATTGATTGCTTTACTAACAAAATAAGGATTTTGTTTATCTTCTTCACTTAAATCCTTAATAGCATCTTTAACCGCTTCTTTAATTAAAGGATTGTTAATCTCTAGATGGTTTTCTGCTTTAAGAAATTTTTCTAGTCCTTTACTTTCTATTTTAATATTTGAAGGATTTATTTCTTTTCTAATATATGAATGATTTAATTTAAATAAACAGGTTGAGCCTTTTTGATTATCTTTGCAAATTATCTTTTCTAAATTAAAATCTGTTTTATAATTAGAATAATAGTTATCTTCTCCAAATTTAATACAGATAAGTGCATCCTCTTTAGGTAGAATTATGTATTGGCCAAGATTTGTTTGTATAATATGATATTTATCCTTACAGTCAGTTTTGATTTCTTGAAATATTTGTTTGGCTTCTTGATTTAATTTATTAGAACTACAAGATGCATTACAACCAAAAAGTAAAGCTAAAATCCCTAACCCTATTTTTATCCCCATTTTCATGATTTAACCTTAAAAATTGATTTTGCTTTATATATTTTACTTGAAAACTTTTAAATAGCTTGAAATTAAATAAATTAAGATGGATAAAAGTTCTATTCATTTAGGGAAGATATTTGGGGTAGAAGTTAATTTACATTTTACTTGGTTTTTGATAGTTTTGTTATTGGCTTGGTCATTGGCTGCAAGTTATTTCCCTGTACAATATCCTGATTTAACTAAAATTAATTATTGGGTGTTAGGAATAATTGCTGCAGTTTTATTGTTTGCATCTGTATTATTTCATGAAATGAGCCATAGTTTAACTGCTAAATATTTTAATATTAAAGTAGATTCAATAACTTTATTCTTTTTTGGAGGCGTAGCCCAATTAAAAGAAGATAAGTTTACCCCTAAAAAAGAATTTTGGGTTTCTATAGCTGGCCCAATAGCAAGTTTATCTTTAGCAGGAATATTTTTTTTGGTTGCTTATTTAGTCCCTAGTCTTTATTTTGAAGCTATTGCAAGTTATTTAGCTAGATTAAATTTAATTTTGGGATTGTTTAATTTGGTTCCTGGATTTCCTTTAGATGGTGGAAGAATTTTTAGGGCTGTTTTGTGGCAGAAAACAAAAAATTTACAGAAAGCTACTTACATTGCAGCTGAAACAGGCAAGGCTTTTGCAATATTTATGATTATTTTTGGTATTGCGGGAATGTTATTTGGTGGTATGGGATTATGGTATGTTTTGTTAGGAATATTTTTATACACTCTTTCTAAAGAAACTTATAAACAAACAATTTTGAAGATAGTTTTGGAAAAAGTTAAAGTTAAAGAAGTTGTTAATAAGAAATTTAAAAGTTTTTCTTTAGATACTAATATTAGTAGAATTAATATCAAAAGTTTGTTAAAATATCAACAGGATTATTTTCCAGTTGTCAAAGGCAAAAAGATTTTAGGAGTTGTAAGTTATATTAAATTAACAAAGTTTCAACAGTTTGTTAAAACAGTTAAAATTCAAAAAATTATGATTTCCATAAAAAAAATAAAAGTTCTAGGATTGGATGAAGATTGTTATAGTGCTGTTAGAAAAATAATGCGGCAAAAAATGGGAGTATTGCCTGTTGTTGATAAAGGCAATTTGATTGGTATTTTGAATGGTAATTCGTTAGTAAGTTTAATGGATTTGGAATCACAAAAAAAGAAGTAACCTTTTTAATTTTTAGGATAACAAATCTTAAAAAGATTTAAATTTACTTTTTTCGTTGTAATCTATATGGTCGCAGAAAATTGCTGGGATTATTGGGATTGTAAAGCTAAAGCTAAAGAAGGATGTATAGTTTTTCAGTCTAGTATAGGTAATCAATGTTGGTTAGTAAAAAATACTCTAAATTCACAAATAACTCCTAAAGGAAAAAATCATTTTAAAAGTTGTGCAGAATGTCCATTTTTTAAAGAGAAAAATCCTTAATTATAATTTACAAAAATTTTAAATATCTTAAAATTAATTAAATATTATGAAAAAGGTGATTGTAATTTCTTTAGGGGGTTCCAGAATTATTCCGGATAAAGTAGATATTAATTTCTTAAAACAATTTAAAAAAGTTATTGATAAAATTTCTAAAAAAACCAAAGTTGTCGTTTGTACAGGTGGCGGTAAAATAGCAAGAGATTATATTCAAGCTTTAAAGAACTTTAAAGTTGAAAATAAAAAGCAAAGTTTAGTAGGTATTTCAGCTACAAGATTGAATGCTCGTTTAGTTGCAGCAATCTTAAATGCAAATGAAGAAATTTTAACTAAAATTAGTCAAGTTAAGAAACTTTTAAAGAAATATGATGTTGTTGTTTGCGGGGGCATAAAGCCAGGAATTACATCTGATGGTGTTACTGCTGAGATTGCTAAGTTTGTTAAAGCAGATGCTTTGGTAAATATTACTAATGTTAAGGGATTGTATGATAAAGATCCTAGAAAATTTAAGAATGCTAAATTTATTCCAGAGATTTCTCATGAAAATTTTGCTAAGATAATAAGCAAAGTTAAAGAAGAACCAGGGCAGCATTTTGTTTTAGATTCTTTAGCTGCTAAAATTACTCAGGAAAATAAAATTAAAGTTGTTATTCTGAAAGATATCAAACAATTACAAAACTATTTAGAAAATAAAAAATTTATAGGAACAATAATTAAAAAGTAATTTTTCTTCCAGGTACTTTTGCAAAAGGAGATATTTCGCTAATATGTCTTTTGCCTGCAAGGTATCTTACAAATCTTTCAATTCCTAAGCCTCCGCCTGCACTTGGTTTTAGTAATTTTTTACTGGCAACATTTAAGTAAGATTCATAATCTTCTAAGTTCATTCCTCTTTCTTTCATTTTTCTTACAATTTCTTTAAATTCAAATTCTCTTTCTGCACCTGATAATGCTTCTCCGAATCCTTCAGGCCAAATTAAGTCATAGTTATGGTAATAGCCTTTTTCGGTTTTATCTTCCATATCATAAAACTCTCTTTTATGGTTCAAAATCCAAAATGGTTCAGTAGCTTCTTTGGATAATCTTTTTTCTGCATCATTTATTGATTCTTTAAAATCTTTTGAATCATATACTTTGAAAGGAGTTTTAGGTATTTGGAGTTTTCTTCCTAATTGTTCTAACTCTTTAGAATTTTTTTCTTTTACTTTAGTAATTGCATAAACAACCATTTCTTCAGCTAATTGCATAAATTCTTTCTTTCTAGCCTTTTTCATTTCAATATCTAATTGGCTAAATTCTATCAAATGTCTTCCTGAAGATTCACAATTTGCTTTTTCTAATCTTATATTTGGAGACATAATATAAATTTTAGAAATTTCATCAGGTATTAATGCTAATTGCTTATGTAAAATCATGCTTTTAGTTAATTGCAATTCTTGACCTAAATAATTTATTTTGGCATCATATACAGAATGGCATAAGGGGTCTGTTACAGTAGATAACATGACAGGCATCATTTGTAAAAATTCATTTTTATCTAAGAAATCTGTTAAAGCTTTAATGGCTGTTGATTGTATCTTTAATATTGGGAGCATATCTTTTGAAATTAATGTTAATTTTTGTTTCATTTTTATCACAAGATAAATTTCTTTAAAGTATTATATAAAGATATTTCAAAGAAAATGAAAAATATGCTCTAAAATTACCAAAAAGTTAATAAATATTGGAATAATTTTCCAATATATGGATTCAAAAGATGAAAAAGTTTTGGGAATGTTAAAGAAAAATAGTAAATTGACTACCAGCCAAATAGCCAAAAAAACTGGAATACCTATAACTACAGTCCATAACAGAATAAAAAGATTAGAGAAATTAGGGATTATAAAAAATTATTCTGTAAACTTGGATTATAAGAAATTAAATTTATCAATAACTAGTTTTATATCCGTCAATACAAAATACACTTTGCCTTCAGGAGAAACTTTAAAGCAGGAAGATATTGCTAAGGAAATTAGACTCTTAAAGGGCGTAGAGGAAGTTAATATTATGACTGGTGGTACAGATATTTTGCTTAAAGCAAGAGTAAAGGATATTGATGAGTTAAATGAATTAGTGATTAATAAATTAAGAAGTATTGCTGGTGTTGACAAGACTCAAACCATGATAGTGTTGTCTTCTTATTAAAGTAAATTATATAAAGATTAATTGATTGCTGAATTAGTTATGGAAAGGACAAAAATTAATCAATTAAAAGACAAAGTTGGAAAAAAAGTTTTACTAAAAGGTTGGGTTCATGAAACAAGAGACCAAAGCAAAGTCAAATTCATATTATTCAGAGATAATTCAGGGATAGTACAATTAGTTGTTAAAGAGGGAGATTTGTTTGATAATTTTTCAAAAATAACTAAGGAGTCTGTTTTAACAATTGAAGGTGAAGTTAAGGAATCTAAAGTAAATAATCCAGAAGTTTCTGTAAATGCAGTAGAAATTGTTGTAAGTAAATATGTGGTTCTTTCTGAAGCTGATAAAGAGTTACCAATACAAGTTGTTAAAGGTAAAGATCAAGCTGATTTATCTGTAAGATTAGATTGGAGATGGATTGATTTAAGGAAACCAGATAATCTCTTAAGATTTAAAATTTGGACTTTTATGGAAAAAGTAATGAGGGAGTTTTGGGATAAAGAAGAATTTATACAGATTTATTCTCCTAAATTAATGGGTGCTCCTTCTGAATCAGGTGCTGAATTGTTTGAAGTTGAATATTTTGGACAAAAAGCTTACTTAGCTCAATCACCACAATTTTTTAAACAGATGGCGATGGCTTCTGGTTTTGAAAAAATATTTGAAATTGGTCCTGTGTTTAGAGCTAATCCTTCTCATACT
>JAHIMK010000010.1 GCA_018896675.1 Nanobdellota archaeon | reverse complement strand
TGCAGTAAATGATTATCCTTATTTTGTAACTTCTTCCTTGACCAGTGCGACAGAAAATCAAGCGTATAGTTTCTATTTAAGTATAGCTGATGAAGAACAAGGTTCTATTTCTTCTGGTGCTGGTGCCATAGGTAATTTTTCTTTTACAATAAACGATACTTCAATATTTCAAATAAACAGGACAACTGGCCGTATTACAAATTCTACAGCGTTAACAAATGCCCTTGTAGGCACATACTATTTACAGATTAATTTAACAGACTCAGCAACACCAACAAATGCTACAAATTCTACTGTTTTTGCATTAACTATACAAAACTATAATGATCATCCAAATATTACATTTGCATGTGACAATTCTTTGGAACAAACTGAAGATGTACCTTTTTCATGTTACATAAATGCAACCGACATAGATGTAGGACAAACTCATACCTATTCAGCAAATTATTCTTGGTTTAACTTTAGTTGCAATTCTGTTCCTGTTACAAACGGAAATACTTCATGTTTAGTTAATTTTGCTCCTAATGATTCAGCGGTATATGCTCATTGGATAAACATTACAGTAACAGACAGCCAGGGCGGAAAAGATTCAGTAGTAATAAATTTTACAGTAAATAATGTTCCTGATATTCCTTATTTTTATAATATTTCAAATATGACTGCTTGGGCAAATGCTCCTTTTTGGTATCAAATTGAAGCTAGAGATGATGATAATGCAACACAATTTGGTGAAACTTTAAATTATTGGGACAATTCCTCATTATTTAACATAAGTAATTCAACAGGCATTATTTCTTTTACTCCTACAAATGTCCAAAACGGAACTTATTGGATAAATATTAGTGTTAATGATTCAACAGATAATTGGGTTACAACAATAATTAATTTTACAATTTATGTCAATTATGCTCCACAATATAATGGTTCATTAGAATTTAACATGACTGAGGGTTATTTATTTGAAGTAAACCTTTCATTGAACACGAGTGATGCAGATGGTAATAGCTTCACTTTTTCCGACAATGCGTCTTGGTTCGACATATCTTCTACAGGTTTTATTTCTGTTACAGCTAATGATAGTTTTGTCGGTACAAATTGGGTTGCTATTAATATAACCGATCAATATGGTGCATTGTCAGAATATGTTTTTAATTTCACTGTTGTAAATGAAAATGATGCTCCTGTTTTATCAACAATAAGCAATGTCTCTGATGCACCAGAAGGTGTTTTACTTTCTTTTGATGTTGATGCAACAGATGATGATTTATTTATCCCAAATACTTGGGAATATTTAACTTTTAGAATTAATTACAGTGGCAATGGTATGTATATTAATCCAAGCACTGGAGAATTTTCTTGGACTCCTTCTGGCACACAAAATGGAACATACTGGGTAAATTTTACTGTGAATGATTCTACTGGTAATGAGGATTCTCAGATAATCTTTATTAATGTCACGGATGCGGCATTTCCTCCACGTTTTTTAGATTCTGAAATCTTTTTCTGTACTTCAAGGGAAGCTATTGAAGATGAAAACTTTGCTTCATGCATAATTTGGGCATGTGATAATGATACTGGTTCAATCTTAAAAATTGCTGCAAACTATTCCTGGTTTAATTCTAATATTAATAATAGCAATCTTATTGCAGTTTGGTATACTGGATATGGTTATTGTGTTAATACTACCTTGAACTTTACACCAACTTATACTGAGGTAGGAAACTATACTGTTTTATTAAATGTTACAGATAATACAGGGGCATATGTTAATCTTTCCTTAGGTTTTAACATCAGTTCAAAAAATGATGCCCCTCAGATAGCGACTATTCCAACGCAGAATTTGCAAGTGAATGTTGAATATAACTATAATTTGAGTGCTAATGTTACTGATGAAGAAAATGATGCAATAAACTTTTTTGCCAACACTACTTTATTTTTGTTTAATGTTACTATAAACAAAACAACTGGTATTTTAACTGGAACGCCAAATTTAACTATGGTAGGGACATATTATGTTAATTTTACTGTTAATGATACTTATGGAGCTGAATCTTCTAGAGTTATTAAATTTGTAATAAGCGAAAATTTTGCTCCTTCTTGTTCAAGTTTTTTAGCCGTTACTCCTTCTAAAACTATTACAAGTGCACCAGACAATTTTAACATTTCTGAAAATCAGTCAACAGGCTCTTTTATTGTTACTTGTTCTGATTTGGAATCCAACTCCTTTACTTATCAGTGGTTTTGGAATGGAACCTTGAATTATACTAAACTGCATCCTTCAGGCAACACTTGGAATTATACTGCTAATTTTTTAGATGCTGGAACAGTAAACATTACCTTAAAAGTTAATGATACTGCAACTAATTTTAATATCTATTATTGGAATGTTACGATATTTGATTTAAATGCTCCACCGATGATGTATTCCAACATCCCGAATATTACTAAAATGCCTACTTGGTTAAGCAGTTCTGCTTGGTATAAAAACAGAAATACTTATGTAAATCTTTCAAATTACTTTTTTGATTATGATAATGAAAACTTAACTTTTGAATGGTTTAGGTATGCAATAAATGAAAATTTTAATGATAATAATTTTAACAGAGTTAATCTTTCATGGACTTTTTCTGGAAATTGGTTTTTAATAAATGATACTTCCAATAATCCTGCTTTAAAACAAAATATCACTTCTGGTTTAAAAATTGCAAATGAAAAAACATATATTGATATTACTGAAGTAAAAGCAAAAATAAAACTTTATTCAGGAGGCGTAGCCGGGTTTTGTTTTGGTAATTCAAGTTGTACAGGAACAGTTAGAAAAGTTTTCTTGAATTTAACAGATAATACTACAAATTTAGAGTATAGTGTTGGTTCTTCTGTTGATACTTTTAATAATTCTTATTCATTAAGTCTTTCTAATACTTCTTATGTCTGGTTAAAATCTGTTTTTAAAGGTAATAATACTTTAGTTTATGTCTCTGCTGAAGGAGCTTATTGGAATATGAGTTATAATATGAGTGTTAACTTAAATGCATCCTCTTCTACATTTTCATTATTCACAATTAATGCAGAAGCAGTTTTTGATGATGTTGTTCTAAAAGACCCAGATTTGAAGAATGTTTCAGTAACTTATACAGAAGAAGGAAATAAACTAACCTTTACACCTAACACTGGGTGGAGCGGAGATTTGTTGATGGCTGTGGCTGTATTTGATGGTAAAAATACAACTGATTCAAATTTGTTTAATTTGCATATTGATGATGTTTCTGAACCAGAACCAGTAGTATTAACTCAAACAACAACTTCAAGCAGCACTTCAAGAGTGACGCAGGTAGCATCATTGAATATAATTGTTCCATCTCTGATAAGTTTAACACCGTTATCTAAAACCATAATTCCTGTAATTTTACAGAATACTGGTGATTTGAATTTAAACATATTAGATTTAATTGCATACAGCAACCAATCTGCTTTAACTTTAACTTTGGAACAAGCAAATTGGACTATTTTGTCAGTTGGTCAGAGTGTTAATACAAATTTAGATATAGATATAGGATTATTAACTCCAGATAGGTATACAATTTCTTTAACAGGAACTTCCAAAATACCCAATTTAACTGAAAAAGTGGAGATAGTAATTGATGTTAGAGAAAAAGATGCTGTTTTGAAAGCACAACTAAAGGAACAAATCCAATTCACTAGAGATTTATTTTTACAAAATCCTGAATGTTTAGAATTATGGGAATTGATTGAAGAAGCGGAAAAATTAATGGCTACTTACCAATATGAAGAAGGTTTGAATATTATACATAGTGCAAACCAAGGATGTAAAGATTTTATTGCTTTAGATAGTGAGAAAATTACAAAAGAAAAATTAAAGTCCTTTTTGGAATTATATTGGAAAACAATTGCATTTGAAGTTGCAGGATTGATATTGGCAGTATTATTATTAATTTATTATTTTAAGAGAAGAAGGTTTGCTAAACCTATATGAAAACAAAAGGTATAAAAGTTTATAAAATACTAGAAGGTTGAGGAAAAATGAAAGGTGTCGATTTAAAACAAGTAAAATTATATCATATTCTATTAAAAAAAGTAAGAGAAGAAGTAAGTAAAACTGTAGTAGGGCAGGAAAAAGTAGTTACTGGTTTCTTAAGAGGATTAATTGCTAATGGTCATGTATTGGTAGAAGGAGTTCCAGGAATTGCAAAGACCTTACTTGTTAGAACTTTAGCTATAGTTACTGGTTGTGATTTTAAAAGAGTTCAGTTTACTGTTGATTTATTGCCTACAGATATAGTTGGTTTGGAAAGTTATGTTGAAGGTAAAGGATTTATTACTATGAAAGGTCCGATTTTTGCAAATTTCATTTTGGCTGATGAAATAAACAGAACGCCTCCTAAAACTCAGTCTGCTTTATTAGAAGCTATGCAGGAAAAGCAGGTAACTATTGCTAAACAAACTTATTCTTTACCAAAGCCTTTTTTTGTAATGGCAACACAAAACCCGTTAGAACAAGAAGGAGTTTATAGGTTGCCTGAAGCTCAAGTTGACAGGTTTCTTTTCAAATTATTAATGGGCTATCCTAATATGGAAGAAGAACAACAGATTTTGATGAAAAATATAACTATAAAGAGATTTGAGGATTTTCAATTAAATGCTATTTTAACTCCTAAAAAAATTGTTGAAATGCAAGAGTTTGTTCAAAAGGTTTACTTAGATCCTGAAATTGAAAAGTATATTGTAAGAATTATTGATGCTACAAGAAATCCTGCTAAATATAAGATTACGAATGCGAAATATGTAGAATGGGGATGTTCTCCTAGAGCAGGAATAGGATTATTTATTGGAGCTAAAACAGAAGCGTTATTAAATGGTAAAGGGTTTGTAACACCACAGCATGTTAAAGATGTTGCTTATGATGTTATGAGGCATAGACTTATTCTGAATTATGAAGCTGAGGCTGAAAAAATAACAAGTGATGTTATAATTAAAGAAATTCTTGCTCGTGTGCCTGTACCTTAAGGAGTTAAATGCCAGGAAAAGATAAATCTGAGGAAAAAGAAATTAAAAGAGAGTTAAAAGTAGAAATTGCTCCATTAATAAAAAGAATTGAAGCCTTAACTAAAAGATTGGTAAGAACCAGAACCATGGGTGAGTACATAAGTGTTTTTAGGGGTGCTGGTTTAGAGTTTGATGGTTATAAAGAATATTCTACTGATATGGATGCAAGTACTATTGATTGGAAAGCTTCAGTTAGAGTTAGACAATTATTGGTTAAAAAATATAGGGAAATAAGAGATTTGCAAGTTTATTTTGTAATGGATGTTAGTGAAAGTATGGTGTTTGGTTCTACTGCAAAATTAAAAAATGAATATTCAGTAGAATTTATTTTATCTTTAGCTTATACTATCTTAGGTGCTGGAGATGCTGTTGGATTAGTTACTTTTTCAGATAATGTAATAACTAAATTTAAAGCTGCTAAGGGCATTAATCAATTTTATAAGATGGCAAAAATTTTAGTTGATCCTACTTTATATGGTGGTGGTTATAATCTTGACACTGCTGAAGAATTCATTTTAAATTTTGTTACAAGAAAAGGGAGCGTAGTTATTTTAGTTTCTGATTTTTATGGTATGGAAGGAAATGCTTGGAAACGCAGATTAAAATTATTATCTGCAAAGTTTGATGTTGTATGTTTAGTAGTTAGGGATCCAAGAGATAAGTATATGACTGAGGAAGTACGTAATGTAATTATGGAAGATCCTTTCACTGGCGATAGATTATTGGTAGATTCTGCTTATATTAAAGAAAGGTATGAATCTTATACTAAAAAACAAGACAAGGAATTATTTGGTTTGTTTAAGGAAGCTAATGTTGATGCTTTAGAATTGCCAACGGATCAACCCTTATTAAATGTATTGATGGATTTTTTTAAAGTTAGAAGGAGTAAAATGTAGCTAATGGATGTAGAGTTTTTAAAACCGGAATATTTGACATTATTAGTTTTAATTCCTTTAATCATATTTGTACATTTTTATAGCTTGAAACGTGGCAGAAAACAAGCATTAAAGTTTGCCAATTATGAAGCTATAAGAAGAGTTACAGGTGAATCTGTAGTTTCTAAAAATATTTTAATTTTATTTTTGAGAATAGCTATTGTTTTATTTTTGATTTTAGCTGCTGCTGGTACAACTATTTGGTATACGGGTTCAACAACAGATTATGATATTGTTTTAGCTATTGATGCTTCAAGTAGTATGTTGGCTGAAGATTATAGTCCTAATAGGTTGGAGGCTACAAAATCTGCTTTGTTAATGTTTTTAGATAATTTACCTGGGAAGATTAATGTAGGATTAGTAAGTTTTTCTGGAGCTTCTTTTATTAGAGCAATGCCTACTGATGATATAGCTAAAATTAGAAAAGCAGTTCTTGACTTGGAGATTGAAATTGTTGGAGGCACAGATTTAGGGTCAGCAATAATCACTTCTGCTAACTTGTTGTATGGCCATCCTTGGCCTAAAGTTATAGTGCTTTTAACAGATGGTCAGAGTAATATAGGGATTCCTCCGCAAGATGCTTTGGAATATATTCAAGAGCAAAGAATGATAATACATACAGTTGGGATAGGTACTGAGCAAGGCGGCTTAATTGGTGAGATTGGAGCGGCTTTTAAGTTGGATGAAAATACATTGCAAGATATTGCGGCTGCTACCGGTGGCTTATATTTTAAACCTGTTGATGAACAAAGTTTACGAAATACATTTTTGCAGATATCTCAGTTTGATAGAAAGCCTTTAAACAAAGATTTATCCTTATACTTTTTAATTTTAGCAATAATTATAATGATACTAGAATGGACCTTGGTTAGCACAAAATATAAAGTGATTTAAATATCACATGCTACTCTTGCAACATAACCTTGTTTAGTTTTCTCTAATTTAAATCCATAATAAAGGACAGCTTTAACAACAGTATTTCCTTTTTCAGGAGTCATAGATTCACCATAACATTCTGCAATTAAATGTTTATTTTTAATTTCTTTTATCTTAAATTTAGAAAAAAACATTTCTTCTACATCTACTAAAGCAATTAATTCAGATAAAAATTGGTATAATAGTTCTGATTCATCTTTCCCTTTTACCTGCAAAGTTTTTTTGTCTTTAGGTTCAACTTTATCAATATCACAAATTACTTCAAACATGGCTAATGCTGAATTAGTAAAAACTTCTTCTAAATTTTTGCCATATGCTTCAAACATTACATCAGATGTTAAATCATCAATGAACTTATAAGGGATCATATTTGTCTCCACATCCATAATCTTACTACTTTAGGGTTTTGTTTTATACCATCAGTTGCTATTAATATATCTTGCGAATAAATTGAAGTTTCTAATGCTAAAGAAGTAATATTGCTGATACATGAACTCATATCGCAAATTCCAAATGTATAACCATAACCTCCAGGCATATTTAAATTAATTAAACTATCTACATTTCTATAAGCCAAGTTATAAGCTACATCTGAATCATCTGAGTTTACTATATAACTCCGAAGGGTATTATTGTTTTCTATTTCTGAAAGAATAAAACCTTGAGTGGTTTTAATATTTTGAGGCACACTTAAGTCGGCTTCAGGTTTAGGTGTTACTGAAAAAGTGAATAATAAGATTATTACAATCGCCAAAACTGCTTCCAATGTTTTCAAGTAACCTTTTTTGTTTACCATATTTCTACATGTATCCGGATAGGTTCAGTAATTCCATATTTATTAAGCTTATATGTAATCCATTCCCTTGTAAATACTGAGGTTTGTTCAAATGGATTTTCTATATGACAAATGTCTTGCATATCTTCTAATGTGTATCTTGGGCTGGAAGATTCAATAACTTGAATTATAAATTCTTTGTTACTTGGATAACTTAAAATATTTTTTAATATAGTATAATCTTCTTCAGCGTTACCATCACTACAACTAAATCCATCAAAATTTAATACTTCTGAAGTAAACTTGCTCCAATCCAATCCTTTTATTGTTTCAGGTGCGCCAAAAGTAAATGTGAAGTTATTTTGAGAGTTAGATATTTCTTTTTCTCCAGAATTTAAAAAATTGTCATAATTATATTCGTCTCCGTTTTTATCTGGTTCAATGATTTCATAAACCCAGAATTTGGTTATTCCTATATTAATAAAAGCTTCAAATTTTAAAGTATTTGTTGAGCTGTCTATTCTTGCATTATCTTCATAAACTCCATCTTCTGAGAAAATGGCTGCTTTGTTTCCGTCTTTTTCCAATGGCAGTTCTGAACTAATACGTACTTGATAAACTCCGCTGGAACTTAAATCTACTGTTTCAATTATTAAAGGAGTTTTAGTTATTACAAATTGGGTGTCTTCTGTGATTGCATTTTCTAAGTTGTCTAATAATTGTGTTTCTTTGTATATTGGCTGAATGCCTGGCTGTAAAATCATGAACATAGTAAGAATATATATTAAGAATAATCCTAAACTGATTGCCCAGTCTGCATGCGTTGCTCCTCTTTTTTTGTTCATATTCCACCTTTGGCTGTTGTAATGATAAGAGCTCCCATGGTACATAAAATTAACGAATGTATGAGGCCCTGCTTTATTGTACCCTCAGAGAACTTGCCAATCATGATTCCTGCAAAAAACCCTTGGATTAAAATTAGCATGAAAAATATCGTATCTAAATCAGTTATACTGCCTCCTGCTACAGCTCCGCTAATAAAAGACATATCTCCTCCTCCTACTGTTGACAATTGTGGGAACAATTTTAATTGGAGGATAAGCATTATTCCAATAAAGACAAAGTAAACAATATAACCTTGCACTATTTGACCATAAGTTGCAGATTTTCTTTCTTCCTTAAGTTTCTTGATGTTTTCCATGGAATCGGTTACTGCTTTTAAGACATCTTGAATGTCGCCACCACTGGCTTCAGCTTCAATAACAATTGCTATTGAACGTTTTATCATTGAATTATTTGTATCAGCTGCAAATGTTGTTAAAGCTTTATGGATAGGAATGCCTAGCTTAATTTGGTTTGATAATTTTTGTATGAAAGGGTTTAGTTCAGAATAATCTTTTCTTGCAGATTGTATAATTGTTGCAGGGATGGAAATTCCAGATTTTACAGAACTTTCAATATCTCTTGCAAAGTCGACAAACTTAACTTCAATCCTTTTTTGCGTTTTAATTTCTTTTAAAAAATCAACCCATATGTGTGCCCAGCTGATATTTAATGAAATGATTAACATTGGATAGAACCATCTTGCTTTTGGCCCTATAGGATCTTGAAAACTAAAAAATAAATAGAAGTCTAATGCAACTAATAAAATTGCTGCAAAGATTCCAATTAAATGTACAGGTCTGAACTTAATCAATTTGGTTGCACCACACTTAGGAATATTATAAATCCTACATTAAGTAAAGGTATTACTAAATAAGTACCTACTGTAGCTAATGTACTTACACTTAAGCCGCCTATTTCACCGCCCATCGTTTGGATTATTGCTAATGTTACAAAGAACAGTAAAGGGGCTGCAATTAAAACTGTTGTGTAAATGTCTGAATATGTTGAAACTGATTCAACTGCTTTTTGTCTTTCTAACCTATAAGTAGACAATGCTTCGTTAGCCATTGTCTGCAAATAATCTTTTAAGTCGCCACCAGATTCTATGGTGTTTACAATTCCATCTAATAAATCTTTGAATCTTAATGAAGGAGTACGTCTTGCGACTGCCCTTAAAGCTGTTGATAAATCATAACCAAATAAGTTAACATAATTTACAATTTTTTTAATTTCATCTCTTAGTCCAGGGTATTCATCTGAAGTTAAGAGGGTTTTAAAGATAGAAATTGGTTTGCCTCCACTACCTGCAACTCCAGCCATATTGATTATTGCAAAAGGTAAATCTGTTTTTATTGCTCTTTCTCTTGTTGAAGCCATACTGCTTGGATAAAAATAGAATATAAGGCCAAAGACTGCAGTTCCTAGTGCTCCTAACAAAAATCCCCTTAATATTTGTAGTAGTAATACAGGATGTTTGAAAAATATTGCCGTGAGTAAAGTGATTAATATGAAAACTAAAAGTGAGGAAAATAACATCATACTGATATAAGTTTTTGATAGAATTTTTATTCCTGAAGATTTTAATGCTTTTATTAATGGTGTGAAGGCTTCCGGATAATTTTTTGTCAAGGAAACTGTGGTTTTTTCGAAAAATCTGTTTGATAATATGCCATAAGCCGTGGTTTCATATAAGGTGTAATCGACTCTTGCAAGTGCCTTAGTTTCTGTTTTAGTTTTCTTTTTCATATAATTTTTAAGAAAACCTTCTTCTATGTTAATATCTTTTAAAAATTCTTTTCGTTTTTTAGAACTTAATTTTTTTATCTTCTTCTTTTTTTCTTTAGCATCTTCCGGCAAGTGAAAAGAATCTTCAACGATGTTTAGATTTTGTTCTATTTCAGTTAAAGTATTTTCAAAATCTGGTGCTGAAGGTTTTGTGTTGGTTGCCAGATTTATTATTAAGCTGCATGCGGCCTTAGCATTATCACTTGGCATTTATTCTCCTCTTTTCTTTTTCCAAACTCTCTCGCATTTTTTCAATAAGTTTCATTGCATAATCTCTTACGTTTTTGAGTTCTTTTTGTGGGACGTTTTCAATCTTCAGCCTATCATATTCATAAATATTTTCCATTAAGCTCTTAGCTTTTTGTTGTATAAGTTCTAAACTCATTTTATTCCAAATTTCTTTAATACTACTAATGGTGTTTTATAATATTGGTTAATAATCTCTTGAACTTCTGAAAATGCGAATATTTTATCTCTATACATTGCCATTAACAATCTTGCTCTGTTTTGGAATTCTTTAAGTAGTTGAGGCCATGTCATTCCAGTTCTTTGCATAATCTTTTGAAAAACTACACTTTGTGTTTTGAACATGAATTGGTCTGTTCTTGGGTCCCTTACAAAAGGAGTGTTTATCTGTGCTTCACCCTTGTCAGTAACTTTTACAATCTCGTCAATCTGCCTTATTCTTCTTACATCTTTTCCATTAAATTTTGCAGGAGTTATGATACATACAATGTCCAATGCTTCTACCATGGATGGAGACAAACTTATAGGTGGCATTATCAATCTTTTAACTACAGTATCAACAGATTCTGCGTGCATTGTACCAAACGATGGATGTCCTGTATTCATACCTTGGAACAATACAAATGCTTCTTTACCTCTGATTTCTCCTATGATTATGTAATCAGGACGCTGTCTTAAACTTTCTTTTAATAAATCGAATAAAGTAACTTCACCTTGCCTTTCACCGGTGATTGTTGCCATGCCTGCACCTGCTCTTGAGACTGCAGGCAACCAGTTTTCATGCTTTAAGTTAAGTTCACGAGTATCTTCTATACTAACAACTCTTGCAGCTGGTGGTATAAAGAAAGCAATTGCGTTTAACAATGAAGTTTTACCGCTACCAGTTCCACCTATAATTAAAATATTTGATCTGTTTTCAATAGCAATCCAGATATATGCTAATATTTCTGGTGACACTGTCTTGAAATCCATTAACTTGATTGGAGTCCATGGCTCTTTTGTAAATTTTCTCAGGGTAAAAGTTGGACCTCTAGAAGTTACATCTTCTGTGTATGTAGCGTTAACTCTGGAACCATCTGGCAAAACGCCGTCTAATAAGGGGTTTGCGTAAGAAACATATTTGCCACATTTTTGTGCAAGTTTTTCAACAAATTGTGTTAAAGAACTCATTTCTGTAAAAATAATATTTGTTCTTAAGTTCCTGTACTTTCTGTGTACAATATAAATCGGGCTGTTAAATCCGTTGCACTCAATATCTTCTATAAAATAATCTCTTAATAATGGTTCTGCTATGTCCATGCCAACAAAATCTCTGTAAATATAGTACATGTATTTCATGAAAGTTTCTTTGTTAGCTTCAATACCAAATTCATCTAATAATATTCTAAGATTTTTTTCTAAATATTCAATAACAATGTCTTTATTTTCTATATTGATGAAACTGATGTTGATTAATTCTGTCAAACCTTCTTCTAATGTTTCTAAATCTTTTTGTTGTTTTTCTGTAAGTTTAGGTTCTTCAACTTCGTATAAGATTTCACTGATTTTAGCATCCCAGTAAACATGAATATCAACATAAGGGTCTATAACTTTATATCTAACATCTAATTTTGTTTGATCTTTAAGTTCCGGAATATTTGGAATATCAATAGGAAATTCTATCTTGAATTCAGGTTTATAGGCTTCTTTTACTTTTTTAGCTTTAATTTTTTCAGGTTTTTTATCTTCTTTACTTTGTTCTTTTTTGTTGAAAAGTTTAGAAAAAAATCCTTTTTTAGGTTCTTTAGGAAGAGGCATGGCTGTATTTTGTGGTGCTTCTGTTGTAGGTACTGGTTGAACAGGAGCTTGTGCTGGTTGAGTAGGAGCCTGTGGCATAGGTTGTTTTTGGGTGGTTTGTTTAATGGTATTTTGATTAGCTGGTTGTTGTTGGTTTCCTGTAGTTGTTGTGTTTGCCATTTTTTAGTTTAGTCTCTATCTAATAACCGTAATACAATCTATATCGGCCTCTTTTTTATTAGTTAATATACTTAGAAAAAAGCCCTTATTTGCTTATATAATTTTCGGGCAGTTAATCTTTTAAATTAAAGATATATACTAATAAATTATGGAATATGTAAATCATAATGGTAGGATAATTTTATCTGGATGTTTAATCATAAATGAAAATAAAGAAGTTTTATTGTTATATAGGAAAGGCCATAATCATTATGAAACTCCTGGTGGAAAAGTTCATTTAGAAGAATGTAAAGAAAAAGGAGTTGTGACAGTAGATGATTTAGCAAAAACAGCTGAAAGAGAGGTCTTTGAAGAATTAGGTGATAAAATTAAAATTGAAAAATTAAAATATTTTGGAGAGATAGAATTTATAATTCCTGATGGAAGATTAGCGATTGCTCATAAATTTATTACAAAAATTGTATCTGGGGAACCAAAAATAAATGAAGCTAATTTATTCTTAAAAATGGATTGGTTACCACTAAAACATTTGGGAAAATATCCAATTTCTCCTGATTTGAAAAGACTTTTACCTGAATTAAAATCTTTATGTTGAATATTTCTAAGAAAAGTATTTAGAAAGTTTGAATATAAAATTTATAAATTATTTTTAATGCGAAAAAATGATTTACTTTAGTGGATTGAGAAAAATTTACAACTATGACTCTAAATATTCTTCTAACTTATCTAATTTAAACTGGTTGTTTCTTCTTGAATTCTTTCCAAGATACAAATCTTTTCTTATCTTTATCTGGTAATATACAAATATTTACATGATTATGAAAAAAATTTAAAAATTCATGTTTTGAAAATTCCATATTTATTTTTTTAGCGATTAATTGTTGAAATTTAAGACGACATTCTTTTCTTTGATTTTTATTGGAATAACATTTTCTAAAACAGTTAGTTCTTTGATACCAGTATGCATAATATGAAATACTTTTCTTCTTATGTTTTCCTTTTACATTTGCGAGAACTATTTTTATATAGTTGTACGAAATTGATTCGTCATTTAACCTTATTTTTATTTCTTTTAATTTATCTTCAGGTGATTTTATACAATTGAGTATTTTCCTAATTTTATTTGAAGGCATTGCAGATTTAAGATGTAATTGATGGTGCTGAACTAAATTAGCCACATGGTCCCATATAGTGCTTTCTTTAATCTCTCTCATTTCAGCTATATTTTTAGCAGTAAAACCTTTTTTAACAAGTTGTAATGTTTTTTGCTGCGTAAATCCAATTTTGCTTAAATCAACTTTATGATTAAAGTTTTCATGTCTTTTTACAGAGGTAATTTTTATATTTGGTTTTGCTGGAAAAGTTATATTAAATTTGCTTGTCATACGTTTACGATATTTGTAAGTATTTGCATTAGAAGCATATGCAATCCATCCTTCATATTTTTCGATAATTTTTTCACGATTAATTTTATTGATTTGATACAATTTTTTCATTCGCTGCATCTTTTTCTCAAACTTTCTCATATTCTTCTTGACAATAAGCTTGTGATGATAGAATATTCTAAATCCTAAAAATCCGATTCCTTTCTCTAATTTAATTATTTGTGATTTCTCAGGATGAAGTTTGATGTTAAGTTGCTCTTTTAGAAATTGGTTTATTTTTTCTTTATATTCTTCGAGTTTAACTTTTGATTGATGCAGAATAACAAAATCATCAACATATCGAATATAATATTTTACTTTTAATTTATGCTTTACAAATTGATCTAATTCATTAAGATATACATTAGCAAAGAATTGTGAAGTAAGGTTACCTAAAGGCATTCCTTTATTTTTTTCTTTTCCTTGATGGTTATCGAGAATTATTTTAATTAACCACATAATCCTATCATCATGGATTTGTTTACTCAATATTTTTATGAGTATGCCTTGATTTACTGTATCAAAATAACTTTTAATATCTGCTTTAAGAACATAACATTTTATAGTATTATTTTTTGAAACTTTTCTCTTGAATGTATCAAATCTTTTTATGGCGTTAAGAGTTCCTTTACCAATTCTATTTGCAAAAGAATCATAAATAAATCGCTTATCAAAAACAGACTCAATTATATTGCATATTGCATGATGTACAACTCGATCTCTAAATTCAGACTTACTAATTTTTCTTGTTTTTGGATCACGAAGAATGAATATTTCTAACGGCTTTGGTTGGTAAGTATGCATAACTAATTCGGTTCTTAATTGTAAAAGATTTTTTTTCAGTTTTTTTTCAAAATTAATGACATATTCTTTTAGTGTTTTTCCTTTTCTTGCTCTATTAAAAGCTGTTTCCAAATTTTCATAAGAGCATAGTTCATTATAATCATCAACTATTAAATCCTTATTTTCCGATATTTTCATTGTAATTTTTTCACCTTATTTTTATAGAGATTTCTTTTTTACCGATTATATTAACTTTATTTTTAGAATGAGATAAAATTTACACAATAAAAGATAACAAATCAGATTAGGTAACAAAGAATAAGTAAATTGTTAACTCCACTTTAATCAAAAAAAATTAAATAGAGTTATTTCTTTATAAATAAAAGCTTACTTATTTTGAGACTACTAATTAGTGATAAATAAAGCGAAAGGTTTAAATAGTAGTATTTGTCGCATAGTAACAATATATGAATCATTTATTAATAAAATAAACTAGCAAACGAGGAACGCAAAATGGCAATAAAACAACATAATAAAAAAGAAATGAGAAAGCATTTTATACAAACATTATATGATACACTTGACGGTGTTGTATCTCCAACCCCTTATCTTGAAATTACAGAAGGAGAGGATGTAGATGTCAAATTCTTAAATGGAAAAGGAAGATTACCTATGCCTAATACAACAGAAGTAACTGTATTAGATATAGATATTGCTTCTATGTTTTTTGATGATTTTCATGTATTATATGAAGGTGTAACTGGCGTTGGTAAAACATACACAAGTGATGCACTCTTTAATGCAGTATTCGGTCCTGATGGGCATTATACCTTGAGATTAAGTGGAGGAATTCTTGGCAGTTCTGCTCTTGAACCTTTCACTACTACAGTTTTGGAAAATGGTGTTCCTAAAACAAGAATTGATCAGGAAAAATGCCAAAAATATGGAGCATTGTTTATTGATGAGATTAACAGAGGAGATAGTCAGGAAGTTTTTCAGATTGTTGATGGTGTTATTAATGTTAATGGTGATACTGGTTATTTACGAATTCCTATTCCTGGTCAAGATGGAAGGTATAAAGGTCTTGCTATTCTTGCTGCTATGAATCCTGCTGATGCAGAACATAGTGCAGCTCTTGAACTTGACATTGCAGGAGAAAACAGATTTTTAAAATTCAGGTTCCCTAATGGTGTAGCTGAAGCAGGTTCAAGTCAGTTAGAAAAAAATTTAGCAGGAGACTTGCATGAAATATTCTGGAGTGAATTTGGTAAACGGTCTGATATTCAAGGCGGATGGCGTGATGTATATCCACTTGTGACTGATCCTGAACAATTATCTACTGAACTTGATGGTCAAACAAGAGAATTTATTGATACTGCTATTGGTTATGTGGGATATGATCCTAAAGAAACATTTGAGAGAAATGTTGAGTTGCTTCAACAAGCAGGGGTTAGTCCAAAGTTTTCTGTTCGTGATGATAATAATTATAGAAAAATTCTTGATGCACAAGGAAAACTAAAACATAGTTTTGTAAGACGTGACCTTCGTAAGATAAGAGATTTATCAAGACTTCTTGGTTTTATTAAAGGAGTAAAAGATGAATCATATGATACAAGTGTAAGACTTAATGATGTTGCTGCAGGAATTGGAGTTATTCTTGAAAGTAAAACCATAACTGGAACTGATTATGGTAGTTTAATAGCTCTTGTAAATGATGCAAGGTCAGCATATGCAGATATGCACAGTCAATCAGGAATCCCTGAAGGACATGGTTTACGACAAACTGTATGGCAAGGAGCTATTAAAATAGGTCAAGAACATGGTTTTAAAGAATATCTAAATTTTTTACAGCATAATATGGCTCAATTAAACACTCAAACTACAAGTGCAGCTCAAGCAACTATGCGGTCCAGAGTACTTGCAGATTTGGCAGTATTAGAACATTTTAGCAAAGCGTATGAAGGTGATGTTACTGCTGCTCTTAAAGAAAAAGGACTTAAAACAGTCAAAGCATTTGGCGAAATATATCAAGCTAAGAAAAATCAAAGCAGCATTTATGAGCACAGATTAGGTTCTATATTGAGGTAGAGAATGACAAAAATAATTCCTGATAAAGATTTAGAAAAATACATTCAAGCTATTGGCTGGACTCCTGGACAAAAAGCACCTGTGAGAAAACCAGTTAATGAACCTAATAAAACTCAACCTACATCTCAAAGTATAGTTAATATTGATGATATTCTAAAAGGTAATACATTTTACAGTGAAGAAAAGAAAGATGATAAATATATAGGTGTTGCAGTTGCTCTTCAGGAAGCTTTGGATTTTATAGGAACAGATGGTTATGTCGCTACCATGCCTGAACTTATTGCAGCTAAAATTAAAGCTGATAAAAGTCATGATTTCTGGCAAAAATGGTACGCTATTCATACTGAAGAAAATATAGGTGTAGATAAAAAAGGTAGATTTTATACTGCCAATGAACCAGTCTTAGTTTTAGTTAATGGTGGAGGTATCTTAACACCAGATAGAATTATGAAAGCTTATGATGGAGGACTTGTAAATAATAGTGCAAAATATGAATTTACAGAATTTGATAATCTTTTAGACGGGCAATTACCTGATGGTTCTTCAATTAAATTATTCTCATTTGAAGATATTAAAAAAGGAGTTTCAAATCTTCCACATAGATTTGGAGTTGTCATGCCTTACTCAACAGCTCAAGGCACAGAGTCAGGTTATCATAACAAGAAAGCATTTATGGAAAATCCTTTGGTTATAGCAAGGGCAGGAGGAGTAAAAAATTTAGAATCATATTATAAAAAAGCTAAAAATTCAGATGGTAATTTGGGTTGTTGACATCCTTTTAATGATCGTGATGCTTCTGTGCCTCAAGGCCGTGTATTGTTCCTTTATAATATTAATAACGGTCTGAACGGCATCATTAATCTTATTGATATTGGCCGGTTTGTTGGGGTAGCGCCGGAGGCGCACGTCGCGCGAAAATTATAGGTAAATAAAAATGACAAAAATAATTCCTAAAAAAGATTTAGAAAAATACATTCAATCTACAGGGTGGACTCCTGGACAAAAAACGCCTGTGAGAAAACCAGTTAACGAATCTAAAAAAGCTCAACCTGTACAGCAAATAATTCTTAGTATTGATGCATTAATTAATAACGGTAGAGAGTTTGAGAGTAGTGAACAAAAAGATGGTAAGTCTATTGGCGTTTCTGTTGCTCTTCAGCAAGCATTAAATGAAGTTGGTGTTGATGGAGTTGTTGCTACCATGCCTTACTTGATTGCGGGAAAATCTAAGGCTGATAAAAACAATTATTTATGGAAAAAATGGTTTACTGCTTTTTCAGAAGAGAATGCAGGTATTGATACTCAAGGTAAATTAGTAAAACCTGGTAAACAAGTAATTATTACAGTTCATGGTGGCGGAATTCTTACTCCTGAAAGAATTATGAAAGCATATGCAGATGGATTAACTGCTCAGAATTCTGCAAAATATAGTGAAGAAGAATTTGGAAACTTACTAAATGGAGTTTTACCATCAGGAGAAAGCATTGATTTGTATAGTGTTGATGATGTACAAAGTGGACGCATATCAGATTCTTTTGGCAGATATGCAGTGTGGATGAATGCTGAAACTGCAAAAGCAACAGAGTCAGGATATCATAAAAAAATAGACTTTATGAAAAATCCTTTAG
>JAHIMK010000098.1 GCA_018896675.1 Nanobdellota archaeon | reverse complement strand
ATCCTCCTGGTGACCACCATCGTCAGCTTTCTGCCGACCAGAAAAATCGCCAAATTGAAGCCGACGGATGCGTTGAGGGGGAAAATGACATGATCAAATTCATTCTCAAAGGTATTCTTCGCGATCGCTCCAGAAGTTTATTCCCCGTTCTTGTCGTTGCCATCGGTGTTTTTCTCACCGTTCTGTTTTACAGCTACATGGGTGGAGTGATGACCAGCTTTCTCGACACAAGCGCCAAATTCGACACCGGTCATCTGAAAATCATGTCCCGTGCCTACGCCGAAAATTCCGACCAGATGCCCAATGATCTGGCCTACATCGGTGTTGAGCGGTTGATGAACGAACTCAAAAAAGACTTTCCCGGATATGTCTGGACAAAAAGGATCAGGTTCGGCGGATTGCTGGATGTTCCAGACGATTCAGGTGAAACACGTGCTCAGGGTCCGGTGGCCGGTCTGGCCCTGGATCTCTTCACCCCGGACAGTCTGGAATGGAAACTCTTAGGAATAAAGGACTCCATTGTTCAGGGGAATGCGCCCGAAAAGCCGGGTGAGATATTGATCAGTGATGAATTCGCCAAACGCCTTGGGATTTCTCCGGGTGAAACAGTCACTCTGATCGGGTCGACGATGTACGGCAGTATGGCCGCCGCCAATTTTACAGTGGCAGGGACCGTCCACTTCGGCATAACGGCCCTTGACCGCGGGGCGGTGGTGGCCGATGTGACAGACATTCAGATGGCTTTGGATATGGAAGATGCGGCGGGAGAAATTCTCGGTTTTTTTGATAATTTTGTGTACAGGGAAGAAGAAGCCGGTTTGGCCGCCCTTAAATTCAACGTCAAATATGAGGGTGAAAAAGATGAGTTTTCACCGGTAATGATGTCCCTTCACGAACAAGGCGGGATGATTGATATGATGGGCATGATCAATCTCTATCTTCCTGTCCTCGTCATTGTTTTTGTCATCATCATGTCGATCGTCCTCTGGAATGCGGGGCTCATCGGCAGCCTCCGGCGCTACGGCGAGATCGGAGTCCGCCTGGCCATGGGAGAAAGCAAAGGACATCTCTACCGCTCTACCATCATTGAATCCATTTTTCTGGGTGTTATCGGAACGGTCATCGGAACAGCTTTGGCGTTGGTGATTGCCTTCTGGCTGCAGGAGAAAGGTTTCAATATATCGCAGATGATGCAGAGTTCGACTCTCCTGATGAACGATGTCATCAGAGCAAAAGTGACACCCATGTCATTTGTCATCGGTTTCATCCCCGGCCTTTTGTCCAATGTCTTTGGATCCTCCATTGCCGGTATCGGTATTTACAAGAGGAAGACCGCCCAATTGATGAAGGAGCTGGAAGTATGAAAAAAGTCACTGCTTTTCTTATCATATCGTTTCTGTTTGTCTTATCGGTTCTTTTAACTACCTCAACCTGGGCTCAGACTCCGCTCACGGGAGAAGAAATCCTTAGGCGGGTTGATGCCAACATCGGCTCGGACAATAAAATTGCTACGGCGGAGATGATCATTCACGGCCGCCGGGGAAGCCGGGCCATCAAATCCAAATCGTGGGTTTCCGGGGAGGAAAAATCGTACACGGAATATCTGGCGCCGGCGCGTGAAGCGGGCACCAAGATGTTGAAGCTGGAAGACCAGTTATGGACCTACATCCCTTCGACCGACCGGACAATCAAAATCGCCGGTCACATGCTGCGTCAGTCCGTGATGGGATCAGACCTTTCCTACGAGGATATGATGGAAGATCCCGAGCTTCTCAACCTCTACGAGGCCAACATCATCGGCGAAGAAATATATCTCGATCGTCCCTGCTGGATACTGGAACTGACCGCCAAAGTCGAAGACATCTCCTATCACTCCCGAAAAATCTGGGTGGATAAGGAAAGGTATGTCTCTCTGAAAGAAGAGCGGTTCGCCCGCAGCGGCAAACTGCTCAAGATCTTTGAAGTCAAGGAGGTCCGGCAATTCCAGAACAGATGGGTTCCCACCCGCATGGTCTTCAAAGACGCCCT
>JAHIMK010000101.1 GCA_018896675.1 Nanobdellota archaeon | reverse complement strand
TGACGTCTTTGGCCGTTTGGACAACAAACCGAGGATGCGAACGCTCCCTCGGCTCCGAATCAGAGCTACTCCTGCACCGATTCTCTTATCTCGAATTGTCTGAGAAGCAGGCTCCACCACTGTTCTGATGTCCACCTTTCGGCCTCGCCTTCTCCATAGGGATTCGCCGTTTTCCACGCTTCAGGGATGTCGCTCAGGTCGCGGACTTCGACGACCTCATCTACATCTTCTGGGTTGCCTTCTTTAGCAGCGGTTTCCCTGGCCTGACGCTCATCTTCGCAGACGACCAGGCGGGTTATTTTCACGACATAGATTTTGCTCATTCAAACCTCCAGAAAAAGCAACTCCCGCCCCGAAGTGGTTTCAGGGCGGGAGTTATAGAGTTTCTTTCCCGGCTTAGAACGGGATGTTGGGATCGTCGCCGTTTATCGGACGAATTCATAGCCGACATGCTGCCCGCGTTCTTCTTCCCACGGGCCGTATATCTTTCGCCCGTTCTGCTGGATGTACGCTTCGATGTCAACGCGTGTCAGGTCTTTCGGCAGCCGATAGCGATTGCGCAGTGTTGTCATGCGCACACCGGCTTTGAGCAGATCGTACACGACAGTCAGCGTAAAGTGAGTGTCGTCGAACGAAACAAACGGCGTCTTGACCCTCACTATGCGACCACCTCTGCCCGTGACCGGAATTACCTCGCGAACGTTCCAGAATTCAATGACTGGCTCAGGCGGCAGGTCTTCGCCGATTTCAGGAACTTCACCTGCGAGCACTTTCTTAATATGTTTGCAAGTTGTCCGTTCCCGCAGGAACGGCCAACAGTGGCAAACATACGTTTCGCCATCCAAGTCGAGCGAAACTTTGTACGGCCTCGCCCCGGACTCAGATGGCACAGACCACTGTTTGAGCCATTTTCGTTCACTCATGGTATTTTCTCCTGTTTTGGGGATTAGAAAAAACCGCCCTGGCGGTCAACCAGGGCGGTTTTTAGGATGCGAGTATTCGGTTAGAACGGGATGTTGGGATCGCCGCCGGCGTCGTCGGGAGCGGCGTCGGCCTGCACCTCCGCCGCTGCGCCATCGCCGCGTGAGGACAGGAAGCGCACGGTCTGGGCGCTTATCTCGAAGGATGCGCGAGCGCTGCCATCCTGCCCCGTCCAGATGCGCGGTCCGCCAGTGGCGGGATCAGCCGTCAGGCGGCCTTCGACCAGCACCTTGCTGCCTTTCTTGACGTACTGGTTGCAGATTTCGGCTTGTTTACCCCAGGCCGAGACGCGATACCAAATGGTGCGCTTGACCTTCTCGCCATTGTTGCTTGTGTAGTCGTCGTTGACGGCGACGGAAAAACTGGTCACGGCCTGGCCGGAGGGCGTGTAGCGCATCTCCGGGTCTTTGCCCAGATTGCCAACTATGATAGTGGTGTGGTATGACATGATATTTTCTCCTTTGTTTTTCTAATTTTAGTTTATTGGATTGGGTGGTGTTCCTGGCCTGTCCCGCAACCCAGGCCGGGAATGACTAAGCGAGACTGCCACAAGAGGGCAGGGCGTTTATGTGAGTAGGTGACTGTTTTTTTATACTTCAATCCCAATTGGCTGGAAAACAAAACCGGGGAGCGGCATTATTGCTGCCACTCCCCGGATGAATGAGAAAACCTCGCGGGCGCCGTCTAGGTGGAGTTGCGGTTTTGCTCATCGCTCATACCTTTTTCATCACTACCGGAGGATGAAGCGCTGCCCTGCCTCATCCCGGCGACAATAAGGATGAACCAGAACACGATCACAGCGACCCACCCGACAACCGAATACCCGCTGCGGGTTGCTGCCTGGACTACCATGCGGGATGCCCCTACCAGCAGCAAGAAGACGCTGATAAGCAAGCAAACCCCGACGATATACGGGCTGGCCTTTTTGAGCCAGTCCAGCGCCAACTTGAACTTCTCGCTCAGTCCTCTGACGAACCGAAGAGTAATCTTACACATGGCTTCCTCTTCCAAGTGAGTACGTCGCAACTATGCGACCATCGGGACCGCGCTCCCAACTAAACTGATGTAACGCGGTGATGCGTTTCAGGCTCGCAGCCGTCACGCTGCACCAACAAGTTTTGCCCGATCTTGAAACGAATCGGACG
>JAHIMK010000132.1 GCA_018896675.1 Nanobdellota archaeon | reverse complement strand
GTAACCATATTTAGGATTAGCTGATACATTCCATGAGATTTCTACTTTCTCTCCATTTCTTTGAATTACTTCCTTATACTCTGTTTCTAATTTATTTTTTAAAGTATTTTTATAAAGAAAAAAGAAAGGTAGAACTAGAAGATTAACTTCGGAATTAATTATTTTAGGTAAGCTAATTTTATATTCATCTTTTTTAATAACTTTATTTATTTCTTTATTCATTTGATTTTCCTTTTAAACAATAAGCAACAACAAAATATTTTTCCTATTGTTGTTGCTTATTGTATATATTGTAATATATTAGTATTTTGGCAAACGATTATAAAATAAAGGGTAATAAGTATTTTTCTTAAGTGAAAACCCACTATTTCTTAAGTGAAAACCCACTATTTCTTAAGTGAAAACCCACTATTTCTTAAGTGAAAACCCACTATTTATAACCTGTTATAATTAATGATATTAAGTAAATTAATTTTTTATTTTTATTAATAACTTTATTAACTTCTTTCATTTAATTTTCGGTTTTAAATATTAGAGCAATAATAATCTATTTTTCGACAATTTGATATTTTGTGACATTTGTATTATTATAAAATCAGATTTAAAGGCTCCACTCTGCTAATAAGAGACCATGGGTCTCTTCGAAAGATAGGCAAGGTGGTCATTTTTATAAGCACCCTATAAAACGAAAATAAGATAAGTTAGTGTAAACTTTATTGGGGTACTACAATTTGACAAAGTTGTATATTTGTATATAATGTAAATAGAAAACAATAAAAAATTATAATTTTTATGTAAAAGCGGGTAAGTCCTGAATCGGTATACTACCGGAAGGGTAGTATAAACTAGATGTAAGCTAGTTGCCTCCAGGGTCCGCTTTTGTGTTTAAGAATTGAAATATAAACGTTTATCTTCTATAATACTTCCCCTTAAAGCTTTACGGTATCTATCATTCGCTTGTTCGTAACTTTTAAAAATACTATTAGCTATAAAATCAACAGCTTGTAAGCCATACGAAGTAAATGAATCGAGATATTTGATATCAAGTTTTATTTTATATAAGTTATTTTCAAAGAAAAGTTTATATTTCAAATAATCCCCAAATCTCATTCCTTTAGAAACCTTATTAATTCTTAAATCTGCCATTAGACATAAATTATTAATTTTTGACCGTTCTACATATGGAACTAATATCAAATTTACCATATAGTTATAAAAAATATTAGTGTCTTTACGTAAAGATTTATTTATGCCTTGTTTTTTAGTTGTAATGGAATAAATTTCTATTGGCAAAGAACATATCTCCTTTAAGACATCGGTGCGGAGAGAATAATTGCTTTTGTTACCCTTAATTTCTATATTTTTCCCTATTTTATGTTTTTTTTTAACTTTTTTTATTTTTCTCTTTAATATTAAATTCGTTTTAGTATCCATAGCAATAAAAGATATAACAAAATATTTAGATGAACCTTTCTTAAAACCTAAATCTCCTGATTCATCTAGGTAAATAAAAGTTTTATTCAACATTTAACCCCTTAGTTTCTTTTTTATAACAACTTCTTTAGACTTTTTCATTTCTTTGCCTGCAAAAACACCTTATATTTTTTTTATTACTTTGCCGGAGAAGCAGTAACAATAAGGATTTTTGCTCAGTGTCCGACGTTCGGACACTCTCTTTTATATCCAGTATTTCTTAATTATTTATTTAGATTATTTAATGCCTGATGGAGGGCATTAGTTATTTCAGAATGCCCTACCTCAGGTCTTTTAAATTTAATTTTTAAAACAAATTCTCTTCCAGGGGATTCGAATTTATATTCGTAGTATTTAGGTCTCCCCTTTTTAGATTTAGATCTTTTAAGTTCTGTTTTTGCCTCCTGGACAGTTAATTTTCCTTCCTTTATTTGACTGTAAAAACCCCTTATATTTTTTTTATTACTGTGCCTGAGAAGCAGTAACAGTAAGGATTTGGGCACAGTGTCCGACGTTCGGACACTCTCTTTTATATCATTGGGCAGTTTGAGTAGAGTGAGCATTTCGTTAATATAACTTTTAGGAAGTCCTAATTCTCTAGAGGCTTCTCTTTGGGAATAGTTTGGGTTTTCCAT
>JAHIMK010000114.1 GCA_018896675.1 Nanobdellota archaeon | reverse complement strand
TCCCCATGCGCTGTGTGCGATTCGCATAGCGGTATTCCCAGGGTGTCTGCATTCTTTCTCCTTATCATGAATTTGGTATTCTCCTGCCGAAGGCTTGCTCGGCGAGAGACTAAAAAGGCCTGACAGGTGTGCGTTCACCCCCGAACTACGGAGGTTCACCCATCAGGCCCTGGCCGACTTTACGGCAAAAAGATGCCGGCCATCACTAGGTCAAAAAGTACTTGTGACATGACAGTATTATATTACAATTTTCCGCCAATCGCGTCATGTTTATTGACATGACAGGAAGTGATACCTGTTTTGAATAATCAGATACTATCTGAAGCTTTTTGATAGCTTCCGCAAGCCTGGCATGACTATCCTGAACATGAGACACATGGAGTCTGCGCTTGGCACGAGCGGATTTACGCGTTCATACAAGAAGCAGTAAAACTTTCAAGGAGGTGCACATGAAACGCCCCAATGTTCTCTGGATCACAGCCCTTGTTCTGGGTTGGCTCTTCGACTTCCTGTTCTGGAAGCACGCCCCCGGCATCTCGTTTGCCATTTATGTTCTGTTGTGCCTGGTCGGTGGATTCGTCGTGCTAGGCGCGCAGGGGATCAAACCTGCCTGGAAGGCGCTCCTTTTGACCTTGCCCATCGCCTTCTTCGCGGCGATGACCTTCGTCCGGCAGGAGCCGTTGAGTCTCTTCCTGTCCCATGCCTTTGCGCTCTTCCTGCTGGGGGTGCTGGCGATCTCCTTCCTCGGCGGACGCTGGCTGGCGTATAGCCTCTCGGATTACGCAGCCAACTTCTTCCGACTGGCCGGGAGCATGATCGCCCGGCCGCTGATCTTTGCCAGCCAGAACCGTCGCCAGTTGGAGCAGGGGGGCGAAAATCGCGGCGCGCGCCGGGTCTGGCCGATCCTGCGCGGCGTCCTGATCGCCATCCCAATCCTGGCCGTCTTCACCGCCCTGCTTGCCTCGGCTGATTTGATCTTCGCCCAGCGACTGGACAACCTCATCGCCCTTTTCCGCCTGGAGAAGCTGCCAGAGTACATTTTCCGCGCGGTGTATATCTTGACCGGCGCGTACATGCTGGCAGGGGTCTTCCTGCACGCGGCCAGTCAAAGCCAGGACGAAAAGTTGATCGGTGAAGAGAAACCCTTCCTCCCGGCCTTTCTGGGCTTCACCGAAGCGGCTATCGTGCTGGGCAGCGTGGTATTGCTCTTCGCCGTCTTTGTCGTCATCCAGGTCCAATATTTCTTCGGCGGTCAGGCGAACATCACCCTCCAGGGTTACACTTATGCTGAATACGCCCGGCGCGGTTTCGGCGAATTGGCGGCGGTAGCTTTCTTCAGCCTGCTGCTGTATCTTGTTCTGAGCGCGATCGTCAAGCGTGAGAGTCCCAGCCAACGCTGGGGATTTTCCGGCCTCGGCATTGGGATGGTCGCCCTGGTGGGAATCATCCTGGCCTCAGCCTTCCAGCGCCTGCTGCTTTACGAGGCCGCCTATGGCTTTTCCCGCTTGCGCACTTATACGCACCTTTTCATGCTCTGGCTGGCCGTTCTGCTGGTGGTTGTAATTGCGCTGGAAATCCTGCGCCGTGAACGCGCCTTCGCCGCGGCAGCCTTGTTGGCCGCAATTGGCTTTGCCATGAGCCTGACCCTGCTCAACGTGGATGCCTTCATCGTCCGCCAGAACGTGGCCCGCGCCGCGTGCGCAGCACCTACTCGGCAGTGTGAGGAACTGGACGTGGCTTACCTGGCCTCGCTCTCGATGGATGCCACGCCTGCGCTGGCGGCAGCCTACCGATCTGCCTCACTTCCTTCCGGGACGCGTGATGCGCTTGGCGCTTCCCTGGCCTGCATCTCGGCTGGCAACCGCGCCGGTCATCTGCGCGACTGGCAGTCGTTCCATCTCTCCCAATCACGAGGGGAGCGCACTCTGCAAGCGCTACAAACGGACTTGAAGAACTACCGGATTGTGGACGACAACTGGCCGACGAAGGTTTTTACTCCGCAAGGCCAGGAATACGAATGCTGGGTGGGTGGGATGAGTGATTAGCCCATTGGTTGCCGATTTGGCGCTGCGCGCGGCCTCCGGCCGCGCTAGGATTGCTTGACCTGAAAAACATCCAGATCGCGCGCCACGCTGACGTTTGGGAAGACGGCCTGGGCTTCGGCCAGAACGTCTTTCTCGCGATAGCGGCGCGAGAGGTGGGTCAGGATCAATTGCCGGACGCCGGCCTCCAGCGCCAATTGTGCAGCCTGTTTCGCCGTCAGATGCGAGAACTGCTTCGCCATCTCAACTTCAGACTCAAGATAGGTGGACTCGATGACCAGCGTGTCGGCCGCCCGGCAGGCCTCGACCAGGTCCGCGGTGCGACCCGCATCGCCCACATGCACCAACTTGACCCCGGGCCTGAGTGCGCCAAGCACCTCTTCCGGGCTGACGCGGCGACCGTCTGCCAGGCTGATGCTCGTGCCGTTCACCAGGTCGCGGCGCTGCGGGCCGGGCGGTACGCCCAATGCCTCCGCCTTTTCCGGCAGGAAGGGACGGTGAGACTTCTCCTCGAACTTGAAACCCAGACTATCTGACCCACGGTGGAAAACCGGAAAGGCTGTAAGCGTGAAATCCTGCGCCTCGAAAAAGACGCCAGGTGAAATTTCATGCATTTGGATTTTCATGGACGGTTGCGCGCCGCGCAGGACGACGCCATAAAGCAAGTCGTGGATGCGGTCGAGCGCCCAGCGGCCGCTGTAGATATTCAACTCATCTATTGTCTCCCAGCGCATGA
>JAHIMK010000122.1 GCA_018896675.1 Nanobdellota archaeon | reverse complement strand
TTTGTATGAAGCTGTTGGCGTATTATAAGTAACTTTTTGGCTATTAATGTAAGCTCCGTTCACCAGTGTAAAGTTAACTGACGCATCATTTCTGTTAACTCCACAATCATCAATGATTGTTCCTTCTAATGGTATTACACTTCTCAGAGTATAGTTAACATTTTTTGGTTCAATGTAAGTATTATATAAATCCCCCATTAAAGTGAATGGCCTCATTATTGTAAGATTATTTTTGTAAGTTGTAGCTCCAGTAACTCCTCCAGACCAATAATTTCTTCCGAGGTAATACTCTGTAGTTTTACACCACTGTAATGATGTGTTTGTCATACTTCTAATCAAACTACCTGACTCGTTAGCTGAAATAGCAACCGAATCAAATGTTTCATTAGAATTGAACTTAGAGATATAGATTCTTCCTTTTCCTTCATCAATGGCTCCTTCAACTAAGTATCCCGGCGTAGACTGATTATCCCTATCATAAATATTGATAGTAAAATTAGTAGTTTGACTTCTATTGACCATGAAATCATATGCTGGGAAGGAATAATCTGCATTAGTATCATCCGCTTCAACAGTATACTCAGTTTCACTAGTTTCCGAAGGACCATCAAAGTTAGTAAAGTTAGCTTTAACTTTCCATGAACCAATATCTGTTCCATTATATACATATGAGAAATTCGCTTGTGTCCACGCTCCGCAATCTTCACACGTCCAGTTATTAATTTGCGTATATGCCGCTGCTCCTTTTTTGTGCCAAGCGAATACTGTAACATTCCTTGCGAACCTATCTTTGACTAACACCGTAAAGTTATATGACTCTCCCCATCCTCCTATAGTTTTAGTATTATTATTGTCAATTAACAAAGTAAAATTATCATATAGTGGGAAATATTCATATTCTTTAATTTTCACGAACAAGTTTTGTGTTTCTTGGAAATATTTTCCATGCTCCCAAATATAAGCAATTTTTTCAATAGTTACATTTGCACTATTACCATATGTTCCATCAGCATAAGCTCCCACAACAATATTTCTTTCACTATTTACAAACTCTCCTCTCTTTTCTTCACTAATAGAATAATTAATCCACTTCCTTTCTCCCTTATTTTCAAACGTTGCTTCTTGCCAAACGTTAAATGTTTCACTAACATCATTAGTAAAATTAATTTTTCCTTGTCCAATAGTTAATCCTTGTGCTGTCCAATTTTTATAGATATAGAAATCTACTTCTCTTAACCTTCCATACCTTACATTTTCTGGTTGACTAAATGTATATTGTTGTTGTGTTTCACAATTAGCTCCTGTACACCCTATACTTGTTTCATTTAAGTAGCTAGTTTCTTGCGATGTATTTTTTACTGCTTCTGCTTCCAAGACTTGTTTACCATGTGTAGAACAATTCAATGTAAAGTTAAAATAAGCAGAAGCATATACAGATAAAACACTTAAGTTCCATTCAATTTTCCTATTGCTGGGATGCCATACTCCTTCATTATAAATATTTGAAACATTACAATCTGTAGGAATTTTTACAGTAACATTCCATCCTGAAGCAACTGTATCTCCTATGTTTTTAGCTTCTAAGCTATAATTATAAATCTTTCCAACTTGTGCACTCCTAGGTTCTGGCCAAGGATAATTATCAGATTGTTGTACAATTGTTAAATCAAACTCAATATGACTTTCTGAGGAATAATTGAACGTTTGCACTATAAACTGTTTCTTTTCAGGTAAATTTTTAACCCCCCACGATACATTATATTGTAAAGTTCCAGTTTGCGGATATCCAGCTGGTGACTTTACTTGATAAGTTAGAATTGCATAATTATTAATTCCAATTGTTCCTAATTGCCACATTAATTTGTTATTAATTAAATCTGATGAAGCTGATATTAATGTCACATCTCCTCTTAAGCTAGGATTAGCAGGAGTCCACCCTTCTAAAACATCTTCTGTTATTATTGTTGTACCTGTTGTAGCAGCACATCCTTTATTATGTAATGATATAATTGAATCAAAAACTTTGTTATTTCCCATGACCTTTGGCGTTTCTCTTATTACTTCTATTATAGGGATTGCATTTGACATTTCCACGTTATCTGTTTGGTTCCTATTTTTTGCCACATAAGGATATGAATAATTTACAAATGCTTTTATTGTCGCATTAATAGGAGTTTGATCTGACGTAATATTAAATCTTAATGTATAATTACCTAAATTAGTAATATTAACTTTTTGCATACCTGAATAAGTCCATCCTGCCGGCATTTGTAATGTTACATTATACTTTATTGTATCATTGAACGGATGATATATTGTCACATTATAATAATCTGAAGTGCCATTACACATATAAGGTGCTGCTTCTACTTCTATCTGTACATTTTTAAATATCAAACTTTCGAACCTACTGTCTTGTTTATCTTCAGAGATGTATGCCTTCATCACATAATCTCCCTGTGTCCAATCCGTGGTATTAATGTCTGTAAAATTAACTTCCATGTTTGTTGACGCTGTAATTGTAAAGTTTTGTTGTCCAGAATAAATTACTGCATTAGAAGAGCTAGTTATGTTCAATGTTACATTAATATTGTATTCTGCTGTTAACGTGTTGTCAACTTTAACTGTTATGTTTATGGATTTTTCAGTAGTTTCAATTCCCGTGGTTTCAATTTCATCAACTTTAGCAACAATGTCTTTAATTTTGACATTAGGTTCAAAATAAGCTTTCATAGTTGCGTTAATAATTTCTAGATTTTGCTGTCCAATGTTAGTTATTT
>JAHIMK010000009.1 GCA_018896675.1 Nanobdellota archaeon | reverse complement strand
CTCTCGCATTACCCTCTCTGCCATAAAACAGAACTAGTATTTATTTTTTTGCTCGGTTTTCTGAACATTTTTCCGGAATTATTGAAAAAGCAATTCATCTCACGACTAAAGTAGTGAGTTTTCTTGCTATAAAAATAAAATAATTTCTTCGATATAATACCAAAAATTGGTGTAATCTTACCAAAAACTGGTAAAATTTATAAATAACAACATTTAACAATAATAACATGAAAGCTGAAGAAAAAATATACAAGACATTTTTTGAAAGCAAAGAGTCTAAGTTATATTATAACCAAATAAGAGAATACACAAAACTTTCCCACAGTTCTCTTCAGAATGCCTTAAAAAAGCTAAAAAAAGCAAATATCATAACTGAAGAAAAAACAAAATCAAATACTTTTTATAAAATAAAAGACAAAAAGCTCATAGCATTAAAATTCTCAGAGCTTGCAATAAAAAGATTTCAAGAACTAAATATAGGTATAAGAGTGCCATTAAACAATTTCTTAAAAGGACTACCAAAAACCATCCACACAATTATCCTTTTTGGTTCAGCCTCAAGAAAACAAGAAAGAAAAGAAAGTGATATAGACCTTCTTGTCGTTTCAGAAAAACCCCTAAATCTTGATAACAACAAAAAAAATACCGAAGTCATATCAAATCATCATTTAAGCATCTTTCAATGCAAAATAAATGATTTTCTACAAAATAAAGACCATATTATAATCCAAGCAAAAAAAACTGGCTTCCCGATATATAAAGAACAAAATTTTTATGAGGTAATTTTAGATGTATATTAACAAATTATTCTCAAATAAAAAATTATTAGATAATAACTATGATTTTTTTATAAAGAAAAGATTAACTGTAAAAATAGGAGAAAATGAAGATTTAGTTGAAGCACACTTAGAAAAAGCAAAGCACAATATGTTGTTCTTTAAAAAAAATTTGAAAGATTCACAATTCAATGACTGGCTTATAGTAACTTTATATTATGCGTTGTACCATGCAGTTTTAGCATTAATAGTTAAAAAAAGATACACTTCAAAAAATCACACTGCGAGTCTTGTTTTTCTAATAAAACATTATTCACAACTTAAAGAAGACATTTTATTAGTTCAAGAACTCTCAATAAAAAAAGAAGATGCAGAATTATATACTAAATTAAAAGAAGACAGGCACAAAGCAAGCTATGAATCAAAAATCAATTTCACAAATAAAAACATAAATGATTATAAACAAAAAGTAAAGAATTTCATCCAAAAAACAGAAGAATTGATACAATGAAAAAACTCATAACTGAAGCAGATGTCGAAGAAAATGTCTTGGAAATTCTAAAAGATTTAAATTATGATCTCATCAGAGGAAGCAATGAAAAATATCTGCCTGGTGGAATTCAAGAATTAAGAAAAGACTATCAAGAGGTTATAATTATAGATAAATTAAGATAAGTATGTAAAATGGCACAAATAAAAGAAATATACAAATTACTCCAAAAGGCCCACGGAAAGCAAGGCTGGTGGCCCATCATCAACAATAGGACCTTATTATGTGAATACCATAAAAAAACACCAAAAAACAAAGAAGAACAATTTGAAATCATAGTAGGATGCATCCTAACGCAATATAATTCGTTTAGTTATTAGTTTTTCATTTCTAGGGATATTTAGTTATATGGTTTAAGGCACATGCTTTAATATCAATCTCAGCTTTCTTGAATGTAATAAAATGAAAAAAACAAACGAAGAAAAGCTAAGTCTTTTATTAAATGATGAAAGATTATTATCTGAACAAAGAGAGTTATTAATTCAATGGCAACAACACATCAGAAAGTGCACAGAATTAAGTAAAGTTTTAGAAAGAGCTTATACTATAACTGAGTTCAGTATCTTTCTTAGAAGGCCTTTAAATGAGGCGACAACAAAGGATATACAGACCTTCTTACAACAAAAATCAAGTAATGTAAAAGAAACTACTATTAAAAATTATAAATTTAGATTACAAGGGTTTTATAGGTGGATTATAAAACATACTAAATATAAAATAGATGAAGAACTAGCTTATCCTAAACCAATAGTTGTAACTAAAATAGAAGTTTCAAGAGAGGAAATGTGCAAACAAAGAGTTAAAAAAATATTAGATAATAAGCAAAAACCTAAATTAAATGATACTAACTTACAAACTTTAAATGATTACCATAATTATAAAATTACAAGTGGAAAAGTTGAATCCTATACTGGGTTTGTTGGAAAAGTTTACTTTCTAAAACGACTGGGTTTGTTTTTAGGAGAAAAAAACTATAAGGAAGTAAAGAGAGAAGACATACAGAATTTTTTAAGTAATGTGCAATCTAAAATAAATGTTTCTTACAAAGCACACTTACTTGATTTCTATCGTTTTGTATATAGTATGTTTGGAGAAGAACAACCAAGAAAGTATCCAGAAGTTGTATCTTGGCTCTATCAAGGAAGGAAAAAAAGGAATGATAAAATTCCAAAAGAAATTATTCCAGATGAAAAAATTAAACAGATGATTAATGCATCTATAGAGCTTAGAGATAAGGCCTTAATTGCATTAATGGCAGATTGTTCAGCAAGAGTTGGTGAAATAACTAATATTTGTATTAAAGATTTAAAAATAAATGAAGTTGCAACAGAATCTCAATATAAGCATTTAATAGCAACTGTTACTTTACGTGGAAAGACAGGTGAAAGAACAAACCAACTTTTTTATTCTGTTCCTTATTTGAGATTATGGTTGTTAAATCATCCATTAATAGATAATCCTGATGCTCCTTTGTTTATTGCAAGTAATCCAAGCAGGTATGGACAAAGACTTTCAGCAGTAGGCATTAATAAAATCTTACAAAGAGCAGGTAAAAGAGCTGAAATAAAAAGACATATTCACGCTCATTTGTTTAGACACACTAACTTAACACGAATGGCTAGAGTTCTTTCTGAATCAGAACTTAAGATTCATGCTGGTTGGGGAACTGATTCTAATATGGCTTCTGTATATGTACATTTAAATGAAAAAGATGTTGCTAATAAGTTGCTTGAGAAATGGGGCATAAGGCCTAAAGAAGAAAAAGCAGAACAAGAACTAATGCAGGTGCAAATATGTGCCAATACTATTTGTAGCTATCAAAATCCTTGTGAAGCAAAATTTTGTTTAAAGTGTGGATATCCATTGAGTTTGAAAACTGCTATTGGTTTAAAAAAATTAAAAGAAAAAGAAGAAAGATTGCACCAAGAAATAATAAACAAAGGTACAAAAGGTTTAGATTTAACAAATGCAAATAACCTAAAAGAGACTATGTATCAAATAGTAAAAAATGATGAACGATTATTAGACATATTGCAATCAATAGCAACCGAGGCCATAAGTCTTGAGGAGGGAGCACAATGAACAAGAAAGAACAAAAGTTCATTACTTCTATCTATAATGATTGTCTAGCTCTAAAAAGACGTGGAGAATTAACAGAATTTGGTCAGGGACAAATGATATTATGTAAAATGTTGTTAAAAATGAAAAAAAATAACCCTAAAAGTTATTAAGGAGTTACTTAATGAAATCAAAGAGATTAGAACAAAATAGGATTAATAAAATTTAGTCAGTTTTTAACATGGTGCGAAAATAATGAATATTTGTAATCAAGAAAAAATAAAACAAATAATGAATACTAAATATGAAAAAATGTATCCCTTTGAGTTAGAACAATCTTTATCCTCAATAATGAAAATGGCTAACGAAAATAAAGATGAAGAAATAAAACAAAAAATTTTATGGGAAATTGACTTAATTAACAGAGCTTTCGGACGAAAAGGAATTTATCAAGGACAAAAAGTTACTGAAATCAGTAATAAATGGGAATACTTCTTAGATATTGTTAATTTTAAACCATTATCAAATCCTCCATTTTGTGAATGGAAAAAAGAAGCTGTTGATTATTACAAAAAAAGATACAACCAAACAGAAAATAACTTGGCAAAGGCAAGATACGCTTTTGCTATAATGGTTTTTTCTTCTGGACAGGATAAACTAGGATGGATGAAAAAATCTGCAGAAAACTGGTTAAAAACTGCTGAGAAATATGTTAGTGAAGGAGTTTATAATAAAGAATATTATGAAGTTCCGTATTTTGCTTATGAATTTGCTCTAAAATTAAGCCTTAAGTTTAGCCAAAAAGAAATCGCTAAAAATATCTTTAATTCTTTACATAATAACATAATTAAGATTTTAAACTCTGGTGAACAGAGATGGCATTTGGAATTTTTTGAAGTTGAATCTAATTATATTAATCAATTTGAGAACATTGGTGAAATAAAAAAAGAAAGTGTTGATAGACTTAAAAAAATAATTAAGTATTTAGATGAAAATTTTAAAAAAAGTAAAGATAAACAAAAAAGTAATCATTTCTTAAGACATCATCTTGAAATATTATCTAAATATAAAACGGAGAATGAATATGATTTAAATAAAAAGATTGCAGAATCATATATTGAAGAAGCGGAGGCAAGAGATGAACCCTTAGTAAAATCTTCATTCTACAACGATGCAATTAAAAAGTATAAATTCCTACAGAATTCTTATCCTGATAAAAAAGCAGAAATTGAAGAGAGAATTGAAAATTTAATTCTTAAGATTAAAGAAATTAATTCAAAAATAACTTATAAAGAGTTTAAAACAGAGTTTAAGATAACCAATAAACAAATAGAGGATTATATTAAACACTTGAAAGCTAAAGAAGCAGACTTACTTGATTCTTTTTTAGAAGACATAGCATTATTCCCAAAGTACGAACAAACAAAAAATATGACTTTAGAACAAAAAAAACAATCTCCTTTACAATTCATCATACCAATTATCATTTATAATAAAGAAGAGCCTATTATGAAGATTACAACTGAAAATGAGATTTTTGATTATCATATAAGGAAAAATATATTAATTGGATTAAAAATAAGTGAAATTATGTGTAAAATGATTTTTGAAAAATTAGAAAAAGAAATACAACAGCAAGAATTAATTAATAAATTAATAGAATTAATATCCCAAGATGAATTAAAAGATATTAAGAAAACACTTGAGACTGGTTTTATCTACACTTTTGAAAAAAAAGAATACCTTATAGGTTTACATTTGATAATCCCTTATATAGAAGAAGTAATTAGACTAATAATCAAAAAAGCTGGAAAGGTAGAAGTTGTTTTAGAACAATCTAAAACCAAATTTTTTAGAGGTATTGAATTAGGTGGTTTATTAAGTGATAAAAATGTTGAAGGACTAATTGGTTTGGACTTTCAAAAATCTTTGAAAGTCATGCTTGTAGATAATGATCAATCAAATTTAAGGAATGAATTATTACATGGTAAGTTAGCTTCTAATAAAATAAATGATTCACAAACCTTATTTGTTGCTTATTGTTTGCTTAAATTATTGAAAATACTAAAAGAGACAAAAAAATGAAAAAATGAAATGATGTTCTAAAAAATACTTTCCTCATATTTGTAGCTGCACTGACTGCTGTTAATCTGGAAAGGTTATTGTCTGTAACAAGTCGTTTTTCTCTCCCGCGGGAATTTATCGTTAACATGATAGTTTATGCTTTCCTAATGGGCATGATAGCACTTACTATTGTGTTCTTTAATTATTATGTTCAGAAAGTAAATAAAATACAGTCTAAAAAGCAAAAGAAAAAGCGTAGATTAAAATGGTAAAAAAAGTGAAGATTAAAAGAGAATCAAGAGAGATATTGCCTAAATTTCTTTTTATCATAACTGCAGTACTCTTAGCTCTTGCAGGAATTAACTCTGCTAAATATTTGTATGGTATAGATGGTCTGAAAACACTCATTATATTTGCCGCTTTACTTTCTTTTATAACCTTAACACTTATGTTTTTTATCTCAACTGAATTTATTATGTATCCACAATCATTTTTTAGACTTCCAGTATTAAAGAAATTTGCTCATTTATTATGGAATGCTGTAGAAAAACCTATAGTAACTATATCTGAAAAGTTGGTTAATGCAGCAGATGTATTTATGATTACTATTTATGGTCTTGGTTCTTTATTTTTTGCACTTATTACAATTTTGTTTCTAATGATTCCAGCAGCCATACTTTTTGTTATATTTGGAGACGTAGAGCCATCTAATTTAGTTATTTTCCAGTATGTATTTTTTGGTTTATATTTGTCTATAAGATTTCTAAGCACTGGCAATTTCGTTGGTAAAACGAATCAAGAGGCTGTAAGAAAGTTTATTAGCGATTTTTTATTTTTTATTTTTACAGTATTACTAATATTCTTTGCCTTGATTGGTTTTACTTCACCAAAGATTTTTTCTGAATTGAGTATCTTGTTTAATGGAAAGATGTTTCTAAAAGCTTTCTTTTTAGCAATTTTGGCAATAAATGCTGAGATGATTATTGCATTAAAAGAATATTTGCAACGCAAGAAAGTCTTTCCTCTGAATGAACTTAAAACACGACAAAAAATTAAAAAAATGTTTAAAAAATAAGTCTATTTTGAGGTAGGTTTATAACATTTGAATAGATATAATGAAATATGGCAGATATTGCAGATATCCAAAATTTTAAAAAATTTAGAAGTTTCAAGAGTAAATATGGTCTTTCACCAAAAATAAAATATAAACTTGATAAAAAGATTATAGAGAAATTAAATATTTCTCAAGAAGAACTTGATAATAGGCTTAGTGGTCTTGAAGCTGAAGACGAATTTTTGCTAATGACATATTTGATTGCAAATATTGAGCAAATTACACCCTTAGAACAAAAACAATTATTTAATAAGAATAAATATACTGTTCCTGATTATCTATTAAGTGTTCCAGTTTCCGATTTTGCGTCTAAACTTTTTTTAAAAAAAGATACATCATCTTTATGTCAAAGAATGTTTGTAGAGGTTAAGAAGTGCAAAAAAGATGAAAGAGAGTTTGTTATTACAAAAAAAGCGTATGAAAAATTGAGACATTATGCTGAATTGTATAGTCTGCCCTTATATTTTGCACTAAAATTTAATATGTCGGCAAGTAAGCAATGGTTTTTTATTACAGGAAAAGTCATTGAAAAATTTGGAAAGGAAGAAAAAAGACATATTATTAATAGAGAACAAGACTGTTATGTAATTGACATAACAAAAATTCTTAAATATGATTTTTCTGGGCTTTGGCTTAATAACTTTGCTTGTTTTGTCAGTAAAAGTACCAAAATAAGAAAAATTTATGATAATTCAATTAAAAAATTTAACATTTCTCATCCAAAACTTGGAGCCATCATATCACATAATATCATCTCTGGGCGAAAGGAATATAAAATTGATTTATTGCAGAAAGATTTTTTAAGTGCTATTGTGCGTTCAGCAATAGTAGAAGTAATCTCCTCGCAAGGAAAGAAAAAGCAATTTAAAAAAGGTAATCAAACAATAATTGAGTCAACACTCAATAATAACTCCTGTATCCCATATGCGCATCTGGTTTTAGAAACATATCTATACTTTAAAAATAAAATTCAACAAATCAAAGGAGAAACTGATAATACTCCCGAATATTATGTGGAAAATTTTTCTGAATTTGATATGAATCTGGTCAATGATATCCATAAACATTTTTTTGAATTAGTTGATGAAAAAGTAATAGTGGTTGCCCGTATGATGCCAAATCTATCTTAATTTTTTCTACAATATAGTTGTTTGTGGTGATAGTGTCAGAGCAAATCTTCTTTGATTTGGAGGAGGAAAATAATAGAAAATTAATCTATAGTAGTTTGTTTTTCATGAGCTTCTCTGAATTGTTCGATAAAGGTTTTCCCACATTCAGCACACTTAAATTCTTCTTCATTAATATCATGAGGAACACCTTTTACTTTACATTCTCCAACTTTATAGGTGCCCTTCTTTACAAGACTAAACTTTGCCTTACACCCTGGACAACTCCTATTTCTAAAATATTGAAAGAAATAGATAGAATACAGGAATAAGACAATAAAAATAATAGTCAAATAATTATTCTGAAACCATTTTAAGAAGTAATTTTGAATGAGATACAATAGAGATATTCCTCCAGAGATTCCAAATCCAACACCTGTTTTGACAAAACCAAATTTCTTAAAAAGAGACCCATACAACCAGAGGTTAAGATTATGAAGTATGCTATTATCTCCTATAGGAATTCTTTCCTTTTTTTCAGATTCTTTATTAACACTCACTAATTTACCTATTTTTATATTGTCTCCTACTATGTTGGGACCTGATTTGTTATCTTGTTTTATATCTCTAGCTTTCATTATTTAAAGAAATTATCTCTTGAATTTATAAATCTTCGTGTAAAATATTAAAAAAACTTGCTTTAAAAATAGGTTATCTCTTTTTCTAAGAAATTAACTCTTCTCTAACCTTTTCGCCCAAAGGCGTTAGAACATAAAGCTTACCCATTTTTTGTTTAGGAGTTAAACACTTTACAACACTTACTTTTTCAAGCTCTCTTAAAGCCCTTGCAATATTAGAATCTTCCATTTTAAGTTCTTTCTTTAATTGAGAAGGTAACTTCATCTTATCAAGAGCAAGAATAATCTTTTTACGATTTTTACTCCGTATAACATAAGAGAATATATTGTAATCCATAGATATTTTAATAGCAAATTTTAAATATAAGGAAACCTATCAATTACCTATCAATAAGAGGTGATTCAATATGGCAATGGTGCATTGTAGAGAATGTGGTAAAAAAATTTCAGATACAGCTAGTTCATGTCCTAAATGTGGAGCACATCAAAAAGACGGAGCTAGAAAAAAAGTCAATTGGAATACAGCAATTATATTAGCTATTTTCTTAGGTTGGATTGGAGCAGATAGATTCTATATGGGACATATAGGCTTAGGCATAATTAAACTATTAACCTTTGGTGGTTATGGTATTTGGTGGCTTATAGATATCATCTTAATAGCAACTAAAAAGATTTCAAGTGTTGATTGGGAGCAAAACTAATGACACCAGAAAATGAAAAGGTTCTAAGAAATATTTTAATTTTTATAGGCATATGTGTAGTTTTGCTAATTATAAAATATATTTTTGGACCTGTAATATTAAGCATATTACCTACTTGGTTAAGTAATTTCTTAATTAAGTTAGGCGAAATAATATCTTAATGATAAAATGCGCTTGGCTTGTTGGCAGGGTTCGCCCTGCCGATGAGCAAAATAAATTAACAAAATAGTTTTAAACACTAAAATTAAACAATTATAACATGAAAAGAGGTTATTTGGCAATTATTATTTTAGGATTAATTCTTTTATCAGGTTGTGCAGTTCAACAAGAGATTGTTTGTGATAAACCTTACATTCAAGTAGGTGTTAATTGTTGTTTAGATGAAGATAGCAATAATGTCTGTGATGCTGATGAAATTAAAGATAAAGAAGAAGAAAATGAAGTAATCACTATATTTACTCAAGAATTATCATTAGCTAAACAACTATGTGAAAGCCATTGTGAACAACAAAATGAAGTTGCTTATTTGAATCCTGCATTTTCACAAGCTATAAAGGATGCTGGTTATTTAACTTGTGAAGACGTATTAAGACCTTATAGTTATTGTTTAAATGAAGAAAAAATAGGACTTATAATATCTTGTGAAAAATCAGGCGGAGAATGGGCTTCTTTTGGAACTCCTTGTAGTACAGATGATTGTCATTGGTTAAAAAGCCCTGCTGAAGCTTGTGTACAAGTAATTTGGGATGGTTGTAATTGTGGGTTTGATAAATGTTGGAATGAAACAGAATGTATAGATAAAAATATTTTTCTTAATACTCCTGAAGAAGAATTAGAAGAACCAATAATTGATGATTTTGAAACTTGTGGTAATAATCTAAGAGACGCTGGTGAAAATTGTATGACATGCCCACAAGATGTAAGGTGTGCATCTGGCGAAATTTGTAGTATAGAAACAAAGGCTTGTGAGGTTGCATAACACCAAAAGAAACCTTTTTATAGAACAATTATTCTTACTTAACTATGAGAAGTATCCAATGGTTCGTGTTAGCAATTGCTTGTTTTTTTATAGCAACGTCTTTTATGAAAATAGATCTTAATAATGGATTTAAAGATCGTTTTTTTGGTTTTGAAAATCCTTGCACATTTATGCAAGAAGATGAACAACCACAACCTCTAGATAAATTAGATGTTATGTGTGTTTTAGGTGGAGAAATCTATGAGCCTTTCATTTATTTATTCAACATATTAGGGTTTGTATTTATAATATGTGGTTCTATAGAAATTTATTTAGAACAGAAAAAATGAAAATAATAAGCTTAATAGTTTTAATAGTGATTTTATTATTCTTAATAACTAGTTGCACTCCCTCTTATTCAAGCCTAGCAAACAAGAGCCGTTCGCCTCTGATACCACCGACGAAACTGATGAGTTCCGACGACAACTAAGGGAAACTTTATATAAGAGCTACATCTTTAAATTTAGAAGGGGTGTAAAATAGATTATGAGTTCAAAAAAACTATTGAATTGGATTTTATTTACAATTGCATTAATAATTATATATTTTATTTTTTATGGGCTTATATTTAATACTTCTCCAACAAAGGCAACAGTTGAAAATTTCTTAAAAGAAAATAGTTGCAATCCCTCTACTACTGAAACAGATTTTAATTCTGAATGGGAATGTACTTATTATTTGAGAGAACACACATTTCTAATTTTTGGACAAATCCTTAGTGTTTCAAGATTCTCACCCTTAAATACTTATAGTCCTTTTGGTTATTTTAGTTATGACCCCACACCATGGGAGTATGGATGTTTATTAACCCATTCCTGCAAGAATGATGAACACATGTATATTTTTATAGTCACAAGGGATGAAGGTCCTTTAGTATATAATCCTATAAATGGAAATTTAAAAGGTCGTTATGATGACTTAGTACAAGAGAGGGGTTGTGATGTTCAACCCTATGAAAAACCATTTTTTCCAATTTCATCTCCAACATCAAAACTAGAGTGGGCTTATCTTAGGTGTCAGTCTGATGAAACGCAAAGACAACTCGATGCATTGAACTAAAACTCAATTGAGAAATAATAAATTTTATTTAACAAAGAAACCTTTTTATACATCACTATTATTAATTTTAGTATTATGAAAATAGAAAATGCTATGGTAACATTGGCAAAAATATCTTCTGTATTAATATTGTTTTCTACGGCTCTATCATTTGGATTAATGAGAGGAATCTTTGGGTTTAGTCAACCAAAACTAATAATCTCTATATTTTTACCAACTCTTCTTTTAATTCCGGTATTTTATTTTGCTTGGTTTCAAAAACATAAAATTGAATATATGAAAAACTGGGCTCAAATAACTTCTATTATCATTCCAATATATTTGATATATGGAACTTTAACTCAAATTATAGAGTGGTGGGAAAGTGGTTATTATATAGCTTATATTATATCTTATATACAAGGAATTATCATTCTCGTTCCTTTATACTACTTTGCTTGGAAAAAGAAATAATTAAAAGAATAATTAATTAACTTAACATTTGTAATTGCTTCTTCATTATTTTTCGTGAATATGATGAAGGCAGACCACATATGGCCATTTCAAGTTCAAAAACAATAGAAGAAAGATAAGAAAGTTCAAAAGAATAAATCTTTTTCTTAGCAGGACTCTTAACTTTCACTTTTTTAAGTTGATTATAGCTTTCTAAACATTTGCAACCATTATAATTCTTTAAATAATAAGGACAAATCTCTTTAGCTTCGCAATGACAACAAAATTGTCCTCCTAGACTATGGTGTTTACTAAAATCTCCGTGTTTTAAAGCATTTTGTGAACTAATAAATTTACCCTGAAAACTTTTAGGACCTGTTGAATAAAGTTTTGATATCTTAACTATGTCTGGATTACCACCTGGCCGTCCAGAGTTTTTGTTTCCAACCATTTTAAGTTTGTTTTAATTATATCCCTTATCTTTAAGCGCCTTTTGTATAACTTGCTTTACAATGCCAAAGTCATAAAAGCTTAAATTTGGCACATTGAAAAAGTTCTTAATAGCACTAAATATTACATAGTCAGATGCTACTCCTTCCTTTTTTATAATTTCTTTATGTAACTTGTTAAGTTTTGATTCATAATCCATTTTATTATCCTCCTTAATAACAAATATAATAGTCTTTACTGATTTTAAAAATAATTAATTTAATAATATTGCTTGCCATATTTATGGTATTTATTCAGTTCCCTATAGTTTTTTTATTTATTTATAAAAGGATTAAATATTTTAAAAAATAGCTTGTTATCTCCATAAATACAATAATTCTTTCTTAAACGCCCTTATTAGACGATTAAACATATTATAGTCAGTGAATTTATTTATTAATATAAAATATAGTACACTATAAATGTAATAAATAGCACCCAATTATTTATGGTATTTATTACCATTTATTTATCACCTCCATAAATACTTTTTAACTTAAAATATTGTGTATTGCCTTTTTTTTCTACAAAGTCTAGCACAAAAGAATTCACCATTTTTAATCTATCTACTACGGCATTTGGACTACTTAATCCCCAATACTTTGCCATAATATTATTAATTTCCATTTTTGCTAATGGCTCTTTATAATCTTTTAATGCATTTATTATATCTTTTATCCATTGCCCTTGTAACTTATACTTCCCCCCAAAAATATTGGTGTTAAAAGTTAAATTATGGAAATTACTACTTGCTAAGTTTCTTGCATATTCTAATTCAGAATTTTCTATCACTGGTTTACCACGAACTAAAGTTATGATAGCAGCAATTTTCTGAATTTGTAAAATCTGCCCTACTTTGTGACTTCTAATAACTCTGGCTGCTGCTTCATTACCAGAGTCATATAAACTCGCTGTTTCATTTTTTAACTCATCAACAATATTATTATACGCTTCACTTCCTAAAGCCACGCCTTTAATTGATTGCTTAACTAGTCTTTTGAGAATAGCATGAAATTTTGAAAGAGCGTTTTCTAAAACATTTTGTTCCTTATCCTTTTGTTTCAAAACATCCCAAATTTTATTGGATTTTTCTTTATCAACTTTTTCATATAAGACAGTAAAACGTTGAAATGTTCCACTTTCTAAAAGAGTTTTTACTTTATTTTCAATTGGATAACTTGTTAATAATAAAGAAGAATAACCATAAAATCCATCCATATCATCAGTACTAATTTTAGTATTCTTTAGATAATTTGATGCACTATTATGTCTATCACAATTCTTTCTTATATTAACAAATACATCATTATTCCAATCATTGCTCTTGAAAAGATTTTCAAATTCATCATGTATTACTAAGTCATTATTTTTATATATCCCTTCCACAATATTACCTGCTGAATTCTTGCTACCTATTTGCACAGTATCTGAAATAGAAGTAGGTAATAATATGGTTAAATGTGAGCTAAATGAATCTAGTAGAAAATTTATAATTTCTCCTTTACCAGCCCTTGAGTCAATCATCCATACAATATGAAGCCGTAAATCTTCTTCAACCCTTGAAGTTTGCAAATAAAATTTATGCTTATGTAATAAAGCACCTAGCCCCATAAGAAGGGTAAAATCTGCTACAACTGATGAAACTTCAATTTGTCTAAGTTCAAGAAGTTGATACCAAAGATCCCTTAGTTCTTTCCAATTATCATTTTCAATATTTTCTTCATTTAAATTTTTCATTTATTTCACCTTTATCCTTATTTTGTTTCGTTTCATGTCCTTTTTTTAAGAACAAATTTTCACGCTCAATAAAATATCTTGTTAAATGATTAAGAACATCAAATTGTGCTTTTTTCATTGAGCATCAACGCCATATCTTTCTTTAAGCATCTCGTTATAAACTTGCGAGATTCTTATGCCTCTTTCCAAGGCTTCTTTTCGAGCCATCTTGTAATAGATTTCGTCTATTGAGATGCAAGTTATTTTCTTTACCATAGGGTTAAAGTATAACAAGTTATTTTTAAATAGATTTTAGAAGCATATACCTATTTTACTTAATAAATAAAAACCCACTAGTAGAAAAGCATTTAAATAACTTATTAACCATATACCTAATATGGTTGTTGGTCCCAAAATGAAACAGAAAAAACCAAGGGGAAATCCTAATGTTGATTCTGTTAATCGCATGTTAACCGGAAGAAAAAAACATTACTTAGATAATCCTTTTTCTGGAGCCACATTAATGTTTTTACTTTATAGCGAAATGATTTATTATGATTACGATTGTCCAAAATATCTAGGCAAACCACTAATGAATTCCCAAGCATGGGCAAAATTAAGGAAAAAATTAGAAACAAAGGGATTAATAAAAGAAATTAGTATAGATAATCAAGACGGACGAAAGAAATTCTTTACCTTTAATAATAAAAAATTCATAGAAGTTTTGCAAGCAGAATTTAAAAATTATTTTTTAAATGAGATATTTCAATCATATAAAGAAAAGGTAAAATTAATTCTAAAAGAATATATTGCATTTATAATCAAAAGAGGGCCTTTAAAAGACTCAGGAGGCATACAAACAAGAAGAGAATACGTTATCAAGAAACCATACCGCCTTGCAAGGATATCAAAATTTCTCTCAAAAACTAAAGAAGAAAATATTAATAAGCAATTTCTGAAAAAACATCCTAATTTAATTTATTATTTACATCTACTCCAAAATGAAAATCCTTTTAATGATTTAATAGAACACAAAATTATAACTCTTAAAAAACATTATAATAATACTAAAAATCAAGACGATAAAGAGTTTTATCAAGAAGAAATACGTGAAATTATAGATGGTAAAATAGAAACTTTAATTGAAAAAACTCAAAACTTAAAAAAAGTTCTGGAAATAGAAATTAATAAATTAATAAAACAACCTACTTTCGAAGATACAATATGGCTCGCTCCTTATATAATGAAAGAGTTTAAGATAGATTTTACAAAACAGTTTTCAATATATAATCTCTTTTTTTCTATTGTTAGAAGAATGGCAATGGATTATAGAGCTAATTTTTACTACACAAAATCAAAGAAAGATATATTAAAAATCAACCTAAAAATCAACCCAAAACTCTTACCTTACCTCGAATATTCATTATGGTATTGCCTCATAAATAATGTTGATATATCTGACTATAATGCCGCCCTTCAAGCATCATCTATTATAATACAAAAGAAAATGAGGAGGAAGAAAAAGAAATGACACAAATAAAAGAAGTATACAAACTACTCCAAAAAGAGTACGGAAAGCAAGGCTGGTGGCCTATCATAAATAACAAGACCTTATTATGCGAATACCATAAAAAGGCCCCTAAAAACAAAGAAGAACAATTTGAAATCATAATAGGTTGCATCCTAGCCCAAAACACAGGATGGTATCCTAATGTAGTAAGGGCAATACAACAATTAAAATTAGGTAGAGTATTAACAAAACAAGAACAGGAGGAACTAAGGAAAGCTGAGATTAACCAAAATAAAATATCTAGAAATGGAAAACTAATAACTAAAGATAATATATTAACGCAAAACACTTCTTGGACTAATGTAGAAAAAGCATTGTATAACCTTAACAAAGCTAAATTATTAGATATTAAAAAAATAAATAAAACAAAAGAAAGTGAAATAGCCTCATTAATCAAACCTTCAGGTTATTTTAATCAAAAAGCAAATAGATTGAAAATAATTGCAATGCATTTATTGAGGCGGCCAGAACTTCTAAAAGAAGATAATTTAAGAGAAGAATTATTAAAAATAAAAGGCATAGGACCAGAAACTGCAGATTCCATAATACTATATTCAGCTGAAAAGCCGTCTTTTGTAATAGATGCCTATACTAAAAGAATATTTTCAAGATTAGGATTTATTGACGAAAACAGCAAATATGATGAAATTAAAGCTTATTTTGAAAATAATTTAGAAAAAGATGTTAAAATTTTCAAAGAATATCATGCATTAATTGTAGAGCATGCTAAAAGGCACTGTAAAACTAAACCAGAGTGCAAAGGATGCATCCTAAGAAGCAATTGCAACTTTGCCTCTGAGAAACAAACAAATCAACCAGTCAAAAACAAAGTGAAGCCTCCCAATCGCAGCAAGCTGCGGGGTATTCCTATCCCATCAAGGAATAAAAATCAAAAAAGTAGCCTCTAAAAATTACAAAAATATAATTCTTCAATAATCATGGAAAAACAAGGCAAATAAGCAGGCAAGCTTGATAAAGCCTGGATCCAAATTAAAATCCTATGAGAGCAAAAACCTCAAGTATAACTATATGTCAACCCAAAATAGAAATGTTTAAATATGATTACACCAGTATACCAAGTATATTAAATATCTTTAAAATGGAAAATCAAGAACATTATAGGAAAGAGCTAATTTCAGGCAAAAGGAACATAAAAGTAGATATAAAGACATGGAATGCCTTAAGAAACTTAAAAAAAGCAAATGATACATTCAATGATGTCATCTTATCATTATTAAAAGAAAGGACAGTAGCCATAGGGGGAGAAAACCTAAAAGCAATAAAATATTCGCGAAGGAAAGTATTTCTTGAAACAGAGTACGACTACAAACCAATCGGTGCTGAATTTGAGTATAATGATGTAAAGCAAGAGCAGGCGAATTTTAATTTGGATGTGAAGATAAAAAAAATATTTTACGGCAAGAAAATCATGAATCCATCTGAATTTTTTGGAGTTGACAGCATAAGAAAGCATTTCAATCATGCTTTTCTTAACATATACCTAAAATGCGTAGTCCTTGCATTGGAAAAAGAATTCAAGGCTCATACAAGAATGATTTTTGATAAAGATTTTGAAAATATAACGCGATGGCGGAAAACATACTATGAGTATTCATTAAGCGAAGACTCTTTCATAAATGACATAGAAGAGCCATTAAGATTAAGCGAAGAAAAGCCCGACCAAAAGATAATAGACAGCATAAAAAAGTCGCCTTCAAATTCTATCTGGAATTTAGTGAAATGAAAGAATTCCATTTCTCTAAGAAGTACTTTAACAAATTAATTTATGATGATATAGAATCAAATATTAGAATAATCATAAAAGAAATTCCTAGTTTAGATGTTTATGAAGAGGATTATTCCCTCAGAGTTGAGACCCATCATGAAGAAAGAAAATTAATACATAGGAAATATGCAATTGAACACCATTCTAGGCAGGACAAGCACAATTATCCTCACCTGCAGTTTAAGTTCCATACTGAAGAGATAGGCACATTCTGGCTCCGACTTGAATTTGAAACTCAAGATGAATATAAAAAAGCAATCTTGGGATTCATATATAAGATAAAAAACATCCTTGAAGACTTGGAGAGATTTAAACCAGGGATTTGTGATGATATTTTAGTATTAACTTTAGTAAAAAATCTTTCAAAGGAAGGAGAATTTCTAACCCAAAAAATTTCTGAAAGCATTGCCAAGCACGAGTTAGAGTTCCAGAATTATGGCAATACGAGAGATAAAGTAAAGAGCCTTCACAATAATCCTTTATTAATAAATTTCTTAGGCGAAGATAATGTCACAAAAGTTGCCGCATCATATGGCAAAGCATATAGCAAGAAAAAAATAATCATTAAATGAAAAGGTAGCCTCTAAAACAGCACTGTAAAACTAATCCGATTTGTAAAGCTTGTGTTTTGCTAAACAATTGCAAATATAATTTGAAACAAAAACTTTAATAATGCTAATAACTATAAAAAAATAATATATGAAAAAGAAAAAGAGTGTAAAGAAAAAAGTTGTTAAAAAAGCTACAGCTAAACAGAAAGTTTCTAAGAAAAAAAACGTTAAAAAGCCTGTAAAGAAAAAAGCTGTCAAAAAAGCTACAGCTAAAAAAAATTCTGAGCTTAAATTAAAAAAAGATGTTAATGAAGATGAAATGCCTCAACCACCTATGGCTGAAGAAGATACTAAAGAAATTACAATTAAAAGAGGTAAATTTAAAGAGGGATTTATTAAGACTGCTGTTCCTGGCTTGGATGAATTGTTTGAAAAAGGAATCCCTAAAGAAAAGACTGTTTTGTTAGAAGGAAGCCCAGGTACAGGTAAAACCATATTATGCTTACAAATGGCTTACAATTTCTGTTTGCAGGGCAAAAAAGTTTTGTATATGAGCTTTGAAGAGTCTGAAGAAAGTCTTAGATCGCACATGACGGATTTTGGATGGAATCCACAAGGCATGGAAACTAAAGGGTTATTTAAAATCAAAAGATTTAGTTCAATTGATGTCGCAAGATCTGTTGAAGCTTTGCTTAGTGAAGCCAAAAGAGAATTATTAATTTCAGCAGAACCTATTATTTTTCCTAAAGATTTTGATCCAGAAATTGTCCTTATAGATTCATTATCTTCTATTGCTTCTGCCTTTAGTGGTGAAGATTTTAGGTTTAGAGTTTTTATGGAACAATTGTTCAGGTTTTTGGAAGAAAAAAAAGTTTCAACATTTTTAATTAAAGAAACTTCTTATCCGACACATATAGGATCTGCCTATGCTGATCATGATGATACTGGGGGAGCAATTAGTTTCTTAGCTGACGGCATTATTTGCTTATACAATGTAGTTTATTCAAGTGGCATTAGGAGTAATGCTATTGAAATTTTAAAAATAAGAGGAGCTAATTTCAAAAAACTTTTAGTTAAATTTGAAATTACCAAAAAGGGGATAATAATTTATCCAAATCAAAAACTAAGCAAAGGGTATAAATTATCTTAAGATTTTTTTCTTTCTCGATTCTTTTTTGACTTTTTCTTTTTAATTTCTTGAATCTTTTGTTCAGGCTCTATAGAATTATTTTCTTGTGGCTCTTCTATCTTTTTATCCCTTTCTTTTAGTAAGAACCATAAATATTCCTGCTCTTTATCCTTTCTTTCTTTGTCAATTTTGCTTAACTTTGCTTTACTTCTCTGTTTGATGCCCTTAATAACTTTTGATTTTCTTAATTTTATGTGAGAAGATTTCTTAAAAATAGATTTTATTCTCTTAATTAATCCTGCCATAAATAAGACTCTTTGCTCTTTTTTCTTTGTTTTAAGAATTTCTTCTTCTCTTTCTTTCTTTAATTGAATAATCTTTTTCATACGCTTCTTTTCTTCTTTCTTCCTAACGATTTCTTCTTTTTTAATATTTTTCATGGTTTCTATTCTTTTCTTCTTTTCTTCTTTCTTTTGTTTGATTTCACCTAAGGCAGATTTAAATCTCTTAAAAGAATATATGTGCCTTAACAAGTACCAAAAACCCTTTTTAGGTTCTTCAATTCTTTCTTCTTTGGCTTGAGGAGGCTCTAAAAGTCCAGGCCCTTTTTCTTTTTTCTTAAATACAGAAAATAAATTTTTGAATTTTTCCTTTACTCTTTCTCTTAAAGGTATTTTTTCTCCTGTTTCTTCTAAACCTTGCAATGTTGCCCTTTTTTCCATAAGTAAAGGGAGCCTACTGTTCAAGTTACGTATAAATTCACTAAACTTTTCAACCCTGATAAAATAAAGCTCTTCAGGGATATTAAAAAGATGAAAATATTCTTCCTGTGTTCTTTTTATAAGATTTTTTAAAACAGTTATCTCTAGTTTTGCATTTTTTATTTTCCTATCTATGAACATAATTCTGATCTTTTTATTTAGAAGCCAGTATAAAATAATTAAAATCCAGATAATTGAAACTATTTCCTTCCAATTTATTTTAAAGAAATTTATAATTGTTGCAGTACTTAGAAGGTAAAAGGTTTTTATTCTAGTATCTAATGCACTTTCCTCACTGATTGTTTTATATGCTTCTTCAATAATGTCTGGAATATTTTCGTATCTTTCAGATAAAAATTCTTCTTGTGCTTTATTAAATAATTCATGGGCTTTGCTCTCTTCATTAACATCTACCAAAGTTGTTTTTAGAGCCAATATTTCATCATTAACTTTTATCTGAGAATCTAAAAGTGTTTTAGCTTCTGTTAATTGTTCCATAATAAAAAAATAATTAGCTTGACCTTCCGCAGCTTCCAAAGCTTGTTGTGCATCAAAAAGCTGTTTAGCCATCATGTAAGTATCATTAATTCTTAGTATAGGAAACTCTAATGCATCAGCTTCTTTTATACCTTCTTCTACTTCCTTTAGTAAAAGAGAAGTCTCATCATATGTTTGTCCATAAATAGCTGTAATTAAAGAGAAAAATACAAATAAATAAACTAATAATTTCCAATTACTACTTCTTTTTTTGTTTGGCATTTTACCCTATTATTTTTATGTTTTTTTATTATTTAAAATGTTTAGTTTATTTTTTTGGGCTTGTAAAACCGTTTCTTTTTATGTTTAAACTTAAACCTATCAAAAAATAACTTACGCTTCTCTTTTTTGATTGCTTTTTGAGATTCTTTGAAAGCCAACTTATTTTCTATTTCACTTAACCTTGAAAAATAATTTTTTATCTGATTACGATAACTTCTTGTTTCTTGTTTGCCCTGAACAATATATTCATCTTGTGTTTGTTTGATTAAATCTATAATTCTCTTCCGTTCAAACTCATGCCTTTTTAATCTAGGATTGAATAATGCAGATTTAAATGCTATCAGCTCAATTTCCCTTTGAGCAATTGCACTCAACCGATTTTCATACTGCTTTAATGAAGTATTATATTCTTCAACTGAAATCATGTTTGCTTCAAAGCATTCTTTTTGCGCAGTCTTGATTAAATTTGTAAGAATTTCTTTTTCTTTAACTAACTGTTTTAATTCTAATTTTATTCTAGTAAACCTTATTGAAAACATTGAACCAGAAGTCAAAAATAAGCTAAATATGACCCATAATGATGATTTAATAGGATTGTTTTTTACATAATAAATTAAGGAAAATTCCCCTTTTGTTTCAATATTAAATGTAAATTCAGCCTCTTTAATTCTTTCTGAAGCAGTTTTATAATCCTCTCTGGAAAGGGCTAAAAATGCCAGATTTAGTAAACGTTCAGTATTTGGCGTTTCTAAGCCTTTATCTTGAGCATCTTTAATATTTAATTTCAAATCTTCTATTCTCGTATTGATGTCTAAGGCAGTTTCTACTGTTAACTTAATTAAATTATAAGTCTTTTGAATTTCTTCATATTCTCTTTTATCAAGATTTTTAATGCTTTGTTCAAGAAGTTTTCTAAGTTTAGTATAAGATAAATTTAATGATTCAAGTTTCATAAATTCTATCTCGCTTAAATTTAACAATTCTATTGCTTCTGCCTTGCTTAATTCATGGACTGCTAAAATTACATCTCTTCTCTCAATAAAATTAGTCTTGCTGATAACATCCCCTTTCTTCTCCTCAATTACTGCTAGGATTATAAATCTCAATTCAAAGTCTTGCCTTGAAAGGTATTCTGGAGCAGTAATATTAACTATAACATCAAAAGAATCCCCTGGATTTATAGTATTGGGAATTTGTCCTATTTCAATATATTTAGACAAGAAACCTGTAACACTAATGCTTATGTCTTTCATAACG